>JAILGO010000138.1 GCA_024696725.1 Eubacterium sp.
CATAATTTTCCATAATCCGACTCCGATAATATTAATTTGAAATAACAACAACAGTGATATTGTCACCGCCGCCGTTAGAATTAGCTCTTTTAACAAGTCTGTCAGCATAAGCGTAAAACTGACCGTCCTTTAAATCAGATACAATATCTGACTTTGAAACATAGTTACTCAAGCCGTCGGTACAGAGAACAAGCTTTTCGTTCTCGTTCAGCACGGTCTGAGTAAAATCTATCTCGAGCTCCTCGTCAACACCGAGAGCTCTTGTAATTATATTTTTATTAGGATGATGTTCAGCCTCTTCAAGAGTAATCTCTCCCCTTTTAACAAGGTCCTGAACCATACTGTGGTCCGTAGTAACCTGTCTTATATCGTCGTCGCCGACAATATAAGCTCTGCTGTCGCCGGCATGAGCTATAATAACGTTATCACCGTCGACGTACGCGCAAACCACGGTAGTTCCCATACCTCTCAGCTCAGAGCGGGAACGGGATAAATCGTAAACCTCAATATTAGCGGCTATAATAGCGCTTTCAAGCATATTGATTACCGACGCGTCGCGCATCTTTTCGTGATATCCTTTTTTAATACGCTCCGATATTACCTTTGCAGCAAGCGAGGAGGCGATATTTCCCGCCGCGGCGCCGCCCATACCGTCGCATACGACAGCCCAGGACACACCGTTGTCGAATTCGCCGACGTTATATGCGTCCTCGTTTATATCGCGAACTATTCCCTTGTCTGTTTTGGCAACTACTTTCAAAATTGCACCACCTTAATTATCCTGCTTTTTTCTATGTCTGAGCTGACCGCAGGAAGCGTTTATGTCACTTCCGAGCGTCCTTCTTATTGTAGCATTAATCCCATGCTTTTTCAAGGTGAATTGAAAATTAATTAAAGCATTTTCCGTCGATTTTTTATTACCCCGCTCGATTACCTCGTTTACGGGAATAAGGTTAACGTGAGAAATGAATCCTCTTAGCTTTCCTGCAAGCTCGAGAGCGCACTCCTTACTGTCGTTTACTCCTCCGATAAGAGTATACTCAAAGGAAACACGCCGCGACGTTTTTTCGGCGTAAACCCTGCAGGCGCCGATAGCCTCGTCGACGCCCCATTTATTATTAACGGGCATAATTTTTGAGCGAAGCTCGTCGTTAGGAGCATGAAGAGAAAGCGTCAGAGTAACGGGTAAGTTTTCTTCAATCAAATCGTAGATTCGCGGAACAATACCGCAGGTTGAAAGCGTAACGTCGCGAAGCGAAATATTAAGACCGTCATTATCGTTAATAAGGCGTAGAAACTTAACAACGTTATCGTAGTTATCGAGCGGCTCGCCGATACCCATAAGCACGACGTGGGAAATCCTTTCGCCGATATCATTCTGAGCGGTATGTAGCTGTCCCTCAAGCTCGGAAACGAGAAGATTTCTTTTAAAGCCGGCGAGAGTTGAAGCACAGAAGGAGCAGCCCATTTTACAACCGACCTGAGTCGATATACAGATTGTTTTTCCGTACTTATAGCTCATAACGACGGCTTCAACGTATTCACCATCATAAAGTCTGAAAAGAAACTTTACCGTACCGTCAAGCTTTGAAACGTACTTTTCTTCAATTATAACTTCGGGAATATAATATTCCTCAGTAAGCTTTTCGCGCAGGCCTTTAGAAATATCTGTCATTTCTCCGAAGGAATAAACGCCGCGCTCGTGAAGCCATTTAAAAATCTGTTTAGCTCTGTAAACAGGCTCGCCGAGCTTCTTTATTTCCTGAGTAAGCTCCGAAAGGCTTAGCGATTTAATATCAGTCATATCAGTTTTCCATTACCGCAAAATAGAATCCGTCGCCGCCGTTTTTATCGGGAAGGACCGTAGTCTGAGAAACGAGGCGGAAATCGGGGTTTTCATTTAGTAATCTTTCGGTAACCTTTTCGTTTTCTTTATTGTTAAGAGTGCAGGTTGAATAAACAATTCTTCCGCCTTTTTTTAAATACTGTGAGCCCGTTTTAAGTATAGCATACTGAAGTTCCGAGAGCTCCTTTACCGAATCCAGCTCTTTATATCTTATTTCGGGCTTTCTTCTTATAATGCCGAAGCCCGAGCACGGAACATCGCACAGAACTCTGTCAGCCTTCGGCAATTCGGAATTATATATCGAAGCGTCGTTTACCTCGGTTATAATATTTTCAAGTCCGAGTCTTTTGGCTCCGTTTTTTATAAGCTCAACGCGGTGAGAATGAATGTCGCAGGCGTAGACCCTGCCTGTGTTATTCATACGCTCCGCTACCGTAAAAGCTTTTCCGCCGGGAGCTGAGCAGAGGTCTATGACAGTATCGCCTTCCTCTGCTTCAAGCGCAAGAGCGCACAGGTAAGAGCTTTTATCCTCAATATGAAACAGGCCGTTTTTAAACGCTCTGCATTTTGAGAGATTAATAGATGAGTATATAATTACAAGTCCATCGTCAGCTTCGCACTCAACTCCGTCGCACATAAGCTCATAAGCAAGCTCGTCAGCGTCGACGTACAACGGATTCGGTACGGCGAAAACCGGCGGCGCCTCGTTAATGCTTTCAAGTATTTGTAAAGCAGCTTCCTCGCCGTAATGCTTCTTCCACATATTTATCAGTCCGTCGGGACAGGAATACTTTACGCTTAAATCAGCGACTGCTCCTATATCCGTTCTTTCTCTGTCAATACTGTGAAGAACTGCATTAATTAAGCCCGAATAATAGGCGCAGCCAACTTTTTTTGAAAGCTCAACAGTTTCATTTATAGCCGCGCTTGACGGAACCTTATCCATAAAGTACAGCTGATAAGCGCCGAGCATTATAAGAAGCATAACCTTGGGCTTCGGCTTCGACTTAAGGTGCGGAGCGATAATATATTCAAGAGTGATTTTTCGTTCTATTACTCCGAGTGTAAGAGCCGAAAGAAAAGCTCTGTCCTCTGCTTTAACCTCACTCAGCGCAGAATCGAGAGAAAGATTAGAATACGCTCCCTCATTAAATACGCCGTAAATCAGCTCAAAGGCTGAAAGTCTTGCCGGTTTCATCGTCTTCTGCTGCCCGATAATACAATAAACAGTCTAAGAAGAGTAACAACCGAGGAAGCGAGAGCGGCAACGTAAGTAAGCGCTGCGGCAGTCAGAACCTTCTTCGCTCCGTCGTACTCATCTTCAACAAGAAAACCGTTATCTCTGATAGTCTCAAGCGCACGTCTGCTTGCGTTGAACTCAACGGGAAGAGTTATAAACTGAAACAGAGCTACAAAGGAATAAAGGACAAGACCGAAAAGCGCTATATAGTAGCCTATATTCGTAGATACCGCAAATCTTGAGGATATAATTGTTCCGATTATAACGAGCGGTACGCCAAGCCATGAGCCAACGCGCGTTACTGGTATAACGAAATTTCGAAACGCAAGCGGCGCGTATGCGTTTGCGTGCTGACACGCGTGTCCCGCCTCGTGACAGGCTATTCCGATTGCAGCGACTGAGGTAGAATTATAAACTCCCTCGCTTAAAGATATAACCTTATTCTTCGGGTTATAATTATCGGTAAGATTACCCCCTGTCTGCTGAATGCTCACGTCGGTAATGCCGTTAAGCTGAAGGAGTCTGTACGCAGCCTGCGCACCGGTCATATTCGTTCTTGACAGAACGGAGGAATACTTTCTGAATCGTCTTTTAACCATTCCCTGAGCAACAAGTGAAAATATCAGAACGGGAATTACGAATATCCCCGTTAAATAATATGCAAAATAAGCTCCCATTTTAATCTCCTAAAATTGTTCCTTTTTCAATTCTGTTACCTGCAAGATAAGCCTTAGCTTCCATTGCTTTTTTACCCTCGGGCTGAAGCATTAAGACCTCAAGGCATTTTCCGTCGCCGCAGGAAACAATAAGTTTAAAATCGCTTTCAACTACTTCGCCTGCTGAGGCAGATATTCCGTCACACAGCTTAGTCTTATGAATCTTAACTGTTTTACCGTTGATTCTCGTTAACGCGCACGGCCAGCTCTGAAGTCCGCGCACCTGATTATGAATAACGGAAGCGGGTTTATTCCAGTCAATCGGACAAAGCTCTTTCGTTATCATTTTAGCGTAGCCGAAATCACCGACGGGCTGAGGAGTTCGTTTAATCGTTCCGTTTTCAAGCTCTTCCAGCGTTTCAATCAGAGCTTCTGCTCCGAGTACGGAAAGGCGAACGAAAAGTTCGTCGCTCGTTTCGTCGGGGTCAATAACGGTCTTTTTAACAAGTAGCATATCTCCCGTATCAAGTCCCTCGTCCATCTGCATAACCGTTACGCCCGTTTCTTTATCGCCGTTAAGAATAGCCCATTGAATAGGCGCGGCGCCTCTGTACTTCGGAAGAAGCGAAGCGTGAACGTTAATACATCCGTAAGGAGCTGAATCAAGCACAGCCTTAGGAAGAATTTTACCGTATGCCACGATGACGGTTAAATCCGCTCTGAGCTTTTTTATTATTTCATCAGCGTTGAAATCCTTAAGCCTTTCGGGCTGATATACGGGAATATTAAACTTCTGAGCCTCAACCTTTACCGCAGGCGGCATAAGAAACTGTTTTCTTCCTACAGGCTTATCGGGCTGTGAAAACACTCCGACAACCTCGTGACCCGCGCTGATTAGCGCGTCAAGACACGGTACGGCAAAGTCCGGCGTACCCATAAATACTATTCTCATTCCTGAACAAGCTTCCCTTCGACCTTTGATGTGAAAAGTATACCCTCAAGGTGGTCAAGCTCATGACAAAAGGCGCGGGCTTTTAAATCCTCGCCTGTATAGACGTGCCACTTACCGTTTCTGTCCTGCGCTTTTACCTGAACCTTCTTCGGACGAAGCGTAATACCATACTGACCGGGAAGTGAAAGACAGCCTTCCTGCTCGTGCTGTTCACCCTCGGCAAGAGTTATCTCAGGGTTTACAAGCTCAAGTGGTCCTTCGCCGATATCAATAACAACAACGCGCTTAAGAATACCGACCTGAACCGCTGCAAGTCCTACTCCGTTAGAAGCGTACATAGTCTCCTTCATATCGTCGATTAAATCACCGAGTCTTGAATCGAACTTTTCAACAACTCTGCTTTTCTTATTTAAGATAGGGTCTCCTACCTTTACTATATTTCTGAGTGCCATAATAATATATCCTTCCGTGTAACCGTTATGAAATGTCGTTAGGATTTAAATCAACGGTTACGGTAACATTGTTAAAATCTCTTTTGTTTTTAATAGTTTTAAGTATATCGGTAAGCATAGCTCTTACCCGTTTATTATTTTTAGTTTTAATAGCAAGACGGT
>JAILGO010000171.1 GCA_024696725.1 Eubacterium sp.
AACGTTGAAAACAGGTATTACTACTGAGAATAAATATTTATGATTCATAGTAACCTCTAATTAAAAATATTAATAATATTATAATCCATTAGACGATTAAGTCAAGATTTTTCGATTATTGCAGTATGTACAATTGACTAAATAATCTAAATGTATTATAATAATTATTAACAAAAAACTAAGGATGGTATTTTTTTATGGTATACGGTGTCATTTTAGCAGGCGGCATTGGCTCACGAATGGGTGGAGACAAGCCGAAACAGTATCTTAATATCAAAGGAAAGCCGATTATCGTCTATACGATAGAAAAGTTTTTCTCGATTCCCGATTTTGAAAAGATAATCGTGCTTTGCCCGAAGCAGTGGGTTGAGCATACTAAAAACCTTATTGAAAAGCATATTGCTCCGGTTGGCGAAAGAGTATGTGTTATTGAGGGCGGCGATACCCGTAATGAAACGATTATGAACGCCGTTAAGCTTATTGAATCCGAAGGTAATCTCGACGACGATACAGTTATCGTAACTCACGACAGCGTTCGTCCCTTTGTTACTCACAGAATCATTAAGGAAAATATCGCCGCAGCGCTTGAATACGGAGCCTGCGATACGGTATTCGCTGCGACCGACACTATTGTTGAGTCGGAGGACGGTAAAACCATAAGCTGTATTCCCGAGCGTTCCAAGATGTATCAGGGTCAGACACCTCAATCCTTTAAAGCGCTTAAGCTTAAGAATATGTATTATTCTCTTACCGAGGACGAAAAGAAGATTCTTACGGACGCCGCTAAAATATTTGTTATGAAGGGCGAAAAGGTCGCACTTGTTGAGGGCGCTACCTTTAACCTTAAGATAACTTATCCTTATGACCTTCGTGTAGCAAAGTCCCTTTTGGAGGAAGAAAACGATGATTAATACAGTTTACCGTTTAGTTGCTCCGCGAAGATTTGAGGTAGCCTTTGAGGACATTGACTTATTTGGCGGAAACGCAATAGTAAGACCTACTAATTTATCAATATGTAACGCGGATATGAGATACTATCTCGGTACCCGTGACGCTAAGGTTCTTGCCGAAAAGCTTCCGATGGCTCTTATTCACGAGGGTATAGGCGAGGTAGTGCTTGACCCGTCGAATACCTTTAAACCGGGCGACCTTGTTGTTATGGTTCCCAACTGTCCTCTTGAAGAGGATGAATATATAGGGGAAAACTATCTTCGCTCCTCAAAGTTCTGCGGCTCGTCTATGGACGGTATGCTTCAGGAATACGTTGAAATTTCACCGAAAAGACTTGTTAAACTTCCGGCTGATATTGACAGAAACGTTGCTGCATTTACGGAAATTGTTTCAGTTTCGGTTCACGCCATTACACGCTTCGATAAGTTTTCTCATCCGCGCCGCGACGTTATCGGCGTATGGGGTGACGGAAACCTCGGTTATATAACCTCGCTCTTCCTGAAGTATTCATTCCCTGAATCAAAGATTGTTGTATTCGGTACCGTAAGGGAAAAGCTTGCCGACTTCACCTTTGCCGACGAAACACATCTTGTAAACGAGGTACCCGACGGCTTTACTATGGACCATGCTTTCGAGTGCGTAGGAGGGAACGGAAGTCCTATAGCTATTGAGCAGATAATAGGCTTAATCAAGCCCGAGGCTACTATTTCAATTCTCGGCGTAAGCGAATATCCCGTACCTATTAATACGAGAATGATTCTTGAAAAGGGACTCAGAGTTTTCGGCTCCTCGCGTTCGGGCGTTAAGGATTTTCAGAAAACTGTTGATATGTACGTTAAGCATCCCGAAATAATTGACTATCTCGGTAACCTTGTAAATTCCGTAAACGTTGTAAGAACCGTTAAGGATATTAAGGAAGCTTTTGAAAAGGATACTAAAAAAGCTTTCGGCAAGGTTATAATGAAATGGGAAGAATAACCGTATTAAAAAAACGCAGGCTTCAGCCTGCGCTTTTTTTATGCTTTTTTCGGTTTCCATATTGCTTTGCCGAGCTTTCCGGTAAGGACGTCAAATATTTCTGCCATAGCACATGTAACCGCGATAGATACTATAACGAAAATATATTTATGTCTGTCGGCAACTCCGAGCTCTTTTAGGATTATCATAGGAATTCTCTGAAGAATATATATGCTGAAAATGTGTTCACCAAACCATTTTAAAAGATTGCTTTCGGTTTTTACCTTCATGGTGATTATCGTAAGCCCGAGAGTAAAGAGAATAGCCCAAGCGGTATAGATAACGAACTTATCCGAGCGGTGAAGGTATGTGTAGATATAAGCGGTTATCATTACTGCAAAAATACTGTAGTAGATTAAATCGTTTTTCATAATCAGCTTTTCTATATATTCCTTGAAGAAGGAGTACCACATACCGAGAGGGAAGAGTATAGCCGTATTGTACCACCAGGGCTGACCTTCCTTTGTTTTCCTTAAGAAATATACAAGCGCAACAGTCAATGCCGTAACAGCTGCAAGATATATAAATAAATGCGGCTTTTTATTAAACCACTTTATAGCGAAGAACGAAATGAAAATAAATATGTATAAGCAGAAGGTTACAAATATGTACCAGCTTGAATTACCGATACCATCCCATGCAATTAAGCTTTTTAATATCATACGTAGCGTCAGCGGCTTTTTTAAAACTATCCAAAGTATCATAAAAAGAAATACCGCTATATCAAAATTCAGAAGCAGATTAGGGAAGCGCTTTTTGGGAATTGACATAATATACGAGAATTCACGCTTTTTTATCTGCTCCATAATTCCGTAGCCCGAGTAGAACAGAAACATCGCAACAACCATTTGATTAAGATGTCCCTGAAAAGATATATATGGCTCGTCATAAATCCCGCCGAGAGTAAAATAGCTTCTCGCGTGGCTGAACAGTATAAGTATTACAAAGATACCCTTAATATTATTAGTCGCGTCTCTTGCTATGTAATCACGGTTGAATTCATTAT
>JAILGO010000189.1 GCA_024696725.1 Eubacterium sp.
AAATATATTTAATTCTCTTTTACGCCCGAATTATCGGAAGGATTATACGAATAGCTGTAATCGTTCTGAGCTGAATACGGGTTATACGAGCGCTGACTGAACGGATTGTACTGCATACGCTGTCTTTGCATCGCCTGCGCAATACGGGGATAAAGATAAGGATATCTTTTATTGAGAATACCCGCGATAATATTAGCTTCCGTATTATCCTGACCCGAAATCTTTTTAACCTTACCGAAACAGTAAATATAAAGTGAAACGAGCAGCACGATGAAAAGAATTATTGCGACGACGCCCGAATACGTAGCAAGTAAATCATACATACCGTGAACAAGTACCGGAGCCGTCAACGCGCTTAAGAGCTGACTCTTATAGGCTATACTGTTTTTGTCTTTAACCGGCTCGTCAATATAGCCGAGGCTGTGATACTGCTTTTCGGTATCGGTAAGGCTCTTGCCGAGGTGCCACATTGTATAGAAGCATCCCATAAGCACGCCGAAAAACATGTGTCCGGGAACGGCTGTTACGGCTCTTATTACCGCGGTGGCGAAGCCGTACTGCGCAACGTAAAGAATGTTTTCAAGCGTTGCGAAGCCGAGCGAGGTAACCACGGAATAGATTACGCCGTCGAACAGACAGTTAAAGTTTTTATTCTTATGGGTAACAAGATATAAAACGATAAACTTTCCGCCCTCTTCAATAAGCGCAACGCCTAAGAAATTACTGAAAACATTATAAAGCAGCGAGCCCTGAGCGAAGGGGTTGATATTCTCCATTACCGATTCAATGAAAGCAACGGGAAAACACACCAGCGCTCCGAGCACGAAAAGCGTAAGAAGAAGTCCGAACGGCTCCTTATCCGCTTTATCCTTTTTATAAATATAGCTTAATAAAACTATTGACGGGAGACATGAGAGCGCAAGAAATACGGTCATAATTTAATTATCCTTTTTCTGAACATAATAATTATCGTCAAGCTTTGCTTTAAGATATACTTCAAAGCGCGGCGTCCACCAGAGCTGATATCCCGCCCTTGACGGATGAATAGAGTCGACCATATAAAGCTCGCGGTCAGCCTTCGGTACAGAGGACATTATCTCGTCGTCCCACATATTAATAACGTATATATCCCACTTTTCGGCGATTTCCTTAAGCAGCTCAACCATTTCGCCGTAACGGGTGCTGTTATACTTTGTATTTGTATAAAAAGCAACCGGACATTCCCATATATTCTGAGCGTAGCAGATTATGTATTCTATCGCTCCGGCGACGGTTGATGTGTCGAATTCGTCGAGATTAAAGGAGCCGCTTATTTCGCCGAGAGGCATTTTCTTAGTAGCGTCGTTAGTAGAGAGCTGGCATACAAAAGCGTCGACCTTCATTTCACGGTTAAGTCTCATCAGCCGCTTAATATACGATTTTTTACCTTTATCAACAAGCGTCGTTCCCGGTACCGCCTCCTTAATCGGAATAATACCGTCGCGCTTTTCAAGATACTCGACGAAGCTTTCGCCCTTTGAGGCTGAGCCCTGTGTAACAGATGAGCCGAGGAAGACGATTGTTTTTCCCGTCATAGCGCTGTCGGGCATAACCCTCGTCTGTTCAACGCTGTACTGTTCGTCGTTTCCGGGAGCAAAATAGCCCTTACTCTGAAAGACAAGTATTGACGATACACCTCCCGCTATAACAAGAAATATCAAAGCGAAAATCACTATCTTTTTCCACAATTTCATACCATCACCAACTGTTTTATATTTAATCGCAGATATATAATAACACTTACTTTATTAATTGTCAAAATAAAGTAGAAATACAAAAATAAAAAATAGAAAAAATATTTTAAATAGTTATTGATTTTTTTATTGAGCGATAATATAATATGCTATGCTAAATTATTAAAACCGAGGGCTGAAAATGAAAAACAAGCTGCTTACCGGGCTATCGTTATTTCTTTCAGCGGTTATAATTGTACTTTCGCTTCGCTTCGGTGTTGCTCCATACGAGAGCCCTGCTTTAGCAGACGCAACGCAGAGTCAGAGCGAACGGCTTACTTCGCTTCCGGTAGAAAGCACGCAGAAGGAAAAGACGGGCGAAGAAAGCACAACTGCCGCCAAAAAGGAAGAGCCGACCACCCGGGTTAAGATAGACAAAAGCATAAGAAAGCTGAATAAAAAACAGCGCACCGCTAAATTCAAGGGTATTATTATTTCGGGCGACAGTATTGTAAACTCGATGCTTGAATATAAAATAATCGGGAAATCACGCGTTGTTGCGGGAGTCGGTGCGGGAACCCTGTTTTTAAGGGATTCGACGGAAAAGATTGTTAAGGCTAACCCGAAATACCTTATACTTCATTACGGCGAAAACGAGCTTGATAAAAAGGATAACGCCGTTAACTTCATTAAACGCTACACAAGCTGTATAAAGGCTTTAAAAAAGGCGCTTCCGAAAACCGAAATATACGTCGACTCTATATTCCCCGTCGACGAGGCGGCTTACGGTAACGAGGACGAGCCTTACCTGAAAAACATTCCTTACTATAACAAGCTTCTTAAACAGATGGCGAAGGACACGGGAGTTCACTATATCGACTATACTCCTATATGGAACGGATATAAAAAGAATTATTACGACGAGGACGGTATTCATCCCTTAGCCTCGTACTATAAGGAGCAGTACCTTCCGTTTATATATGAACTTGTACATAATTCAAATAAAAAATAAGCTGTCCGTCGACAGTTTATTTTTTTGCATAGATTTACAAACGGGGCGGACAATGCTATAATAGTTATAAGAAAAGGCAAAGGGGTGATTCCTTGAGAAAGCATTACCTGGACAACATAAGATGGGTTACGATTATTACCGTCGTATTCTTCCACGTTTTTTATATGTTCAATAACGAGGCGAAGGCGGGCGTAGTCGGTCCGATATGTAATTTCAGATATCAGGACGGAATTCAGTATCTGCTATACCCGTGGATGATGATTTTACTTTTCCTCGTTTCGGGAATATGCGCGCGGTATTATCTTGAAAACCACACGGTTAAAGAGTTCGTTAAGGCGAGAACGACAAAGCTTCTCGTTCCCTCAACAATCGGTCTTTTTGTTTTTCACTGGGTACAGGGGTACGTTCTTATGCGACTCAGCGGCGTATTTGAAAAAATCGGAAATCAGCCGATAGGAAACTTTCTTTTAATGGCTCTTACGGGCACGGGGGTTTTATGGTTTATTCAGACGCTGTGGCTTTTCTCGATGGTTCTCGCCCTGATAAAAAAGTTCGAGAGAGGTAAGCTTTTCGCGCTTACGGGAAAGGCTAACGCATATATTGCAATCGCTCTTGTAATACCCGTTTATCTTTCAAGCTTCGTTCTTAACACGCCCGCAGTCGTCGTTTACCGTTTCGGAATCTACGGCGTAACATTTTTACTCGGTTACTTTGTATTCGCGCACGAGGAGCTTATAGAAAAAATCAGCAGGCTGACAATACCGCTGATTATTTCGTCAGCCGTGCTCGGCGTCGTTTACTTAGTTTTACATTTCGGCGACAACTATGCTGAAAATCCGACCTTTAATTCCATCCCCGCGATAGCTTACGGATGGTCGGTATGTCTTGCGATGCTCGGCGGATTTTATAAGTGGTACAATAAAAAGACGAAGCTTACAGAGTTTATGAATAAGCGAAGCTACGGACTTTATATTTTTCACTATCTGCCACTTTCGGCAAGCGCGTATTACATTTCAAGATATACAAGTCTTCCTGCAGTTTTAGTCTATATTCTTGTATTTATCTGTGCTTATACGGGTGGCTTTTTACTTAATGAAATCTTCTCAAAAATTCCGTTTTTCAGATGGGCTCTGTTAGGTATAAAAAAAGAAAAGAAGCCCGAGAGCAAACCGAATAATAATTAAAGCAAAAACAAACCGCTGCAGAAAGCAGCGGTTTGTTTTATATCAGTCATTAAACGCGTTTAAAACGTCCGAGCCCTCTTTTACGAAGGCAATAAACTCGTCGATTTCGGCTTTTATAACGTAACTGCCTTCGGTATAGCGTTTACCGTCCTTTGTAAGAATCCAGCTTCCCTCGGGAAGATATACCGTTTTTTCGCTCTGTCCCCTATTGACTATCGGAGCGAAAAGAATATCGCTTCCGAACATATACTGACTACCGAGGGTATAACAGTTTTCGTCGTCGGGATAGTCGAAAAACATAGGACGCATTACGGGATAGCCTTTAACGGACGCAAGCTCCATACATTTTTCAATATACGGTCTTAATCTTTCACGGAGAAGCACGAGCTTTTTAAGAATTTCAAAGTTTTTCCCGCCGAAGCTCCAGATTTCATTAGGGTCGCCCGACGCTTCCTTAACGTCGCGTTTTTTATCGCCGTGTCGGTTTCTGTTTCCGTGAAGCCGCATAACGGGCGAAAATACGCCGTACTGAAACCAGCGGACAATCAGCTCGCGGAATTCCCCGCTCTGAGTGTCGCCTCCGTAAAAGCCGCCGATATCGGTATTCCACCACGGAATACCGCAAAGCGACATATTAAGTCCCGCCATTACCTGGTCGGAAAGGCTTTTAAAGGTTGAGGGAATATCTCCGCTCCATACAAGAGCACCGAATTTCTGGCTTCCGAGATAGGCGCATCTTGTAAGCGTTACGGGCTCGTCGTCGCTTATGCTCTTAAAGCCCTCGTACGCCATCATTGAATAGAAATAGGGGTAGAGAAGTCCCTTTTCGTCTCCCCTTCCTATATGAAGAATAAGATTATCGAAGCGCTCGGGATGAATCTCCGGCTCTGCCTCGTCGAACCAGAGAGCGTCTACTCCGCTGTCGATATAATTAGCCCTGAGCTTCGAGAAAACGAATTTCCGCGTTTCGGGGTTAGTCACGTCGATTTCAGCCTGAGGACCGTAAAAATCAAAAACTCTGTCGGAGCCGCTCACGGTACGGATAAGCATACCGTTATCGCTCATATAACGGTAGTTTTCGCTGTTTTCATTTATCGTCGGCCACATTGAAACGATAAGCTTTACACCCATTTTATGAAGCTCGTCGCTCATTGCTTTAACGTCGGGAAAATACTCGGGGTCGAATTTATAATCGCCCTGCTCCGTCCAGTGAAAATAGTCGCATACAATCGCGGAGAGCGGAACGTTTTCTCTTTTATATCTTCTCGCAACCTCGAGCAAATCCTCCTGAGTTTCGTATCTCAGTCTGCTCTGCCAGAAGCCCGTAGCCCAGTGAGGCATTACGGGCGCGTGTCCCGTCAGGTCGGCAAGCGTTTCGCTTACCTCCTTCGGCGTTCCGCCGATTAATACCCAGTCGAGCTTTTCGGTTCTTTCAACGCTCCAGCGCGTACGGTTAGCGGAAAGCTCCGCGTTTCCGACGGCAGGGTTATTCCAGATAAAGCCGTAACCGAGCGAGGAGTAAATAAACGGCACGGTGCATTTTGCGTTAACGTGGCGCAGGTCAAACGAGCAGCCCTTTAAGTCAAAGCAGCCGCTTGCCTCGTGACCGAGACCGTAAAATCGCTCTCCCTCGCGTCCTTCAAACGTCACTCTCGCAGACCACGCGCCGTCAGCTTTTTCTCTGTAATTCCTGAAGCCGCTGTTAAATGTAAGCTCAGGCTTCTCCTCAAGAATTACGCATCCGTTTTTATACACGGTAACCTTACCGTTTCGTTCAAGCTTAAGCTTTACCGAGCCGTTTTCAAGCGATACGAAGCCTTCCTCTTCGGTTATTACACACTCCGCCTTTTGAGGCATAAGAGTAAAGTTTTCGTCGAATTCCTCACCTGAGGGAAACGCTTCAAAACGGACGGCGTTTCTTCCGCAGGCGGTAATCCGCACAAGCTCTTCGTTTCTTGAAAAAAGTATTTTATTTTTTTTAATAACAGTATTATTCATAGCTTACCAGAAGAGCTGAACGAAGAAATATTTAATATCTCCGAACAGCTTTTTAATATAGGCAAACAGGGCTTTAACGCCCTTATCGCCGTCTATGGTTACGGTTGTTTCAACAGGCGCGGACTTTTCGCCGTAGGCGTTGGGGAAATAAAAAGCTCGTTAAGCTGTTTTCTGTTCATTGCTTCCCTCAAATCCTTTCTAACTGCATTTTAACATATCGGCAAAGTCTGCGCAATACGAAAAAAAGCAGCGGCTGAAAGCCGCTGTTATCTTTTTGGTGGAGACTGCTGGACTTGAACCAGTGACCCCTTGCATGTCAAGCAAGTACTCTAACCAGCTGAGCTAAGCCTCCGTATACCGTAAAAGTATTTTATCATTACTGCGCC
>JAILGO010000191.1 GCA_024696725.1 Eubacterium sp.
GGAATATCACGATTACTTCAAAGAGAGCAGTGATCCCGGACTATTCCTTGCTCTCCTACATATCGACTTCCCCTAACGTATACCAGGGCTTTGCTCTTACGGGATATGACGACAGTACCGCAAAAGATTACTGTGAAAGAGTAAACGCTGTGTTTAAATCTATCGGATGCGGTCATTCGCGGGATATTACCTTTGTGGGAAGGACGAACGACGGCTTAATGATAACCGATACTTATCTCTGTAACGACTGCGGTAACGAGTTTACGGATTATACGGATATTTCAACAAGAATGAGCGGAAGAGCCGTATCAACGAACGGACGACCCGTTAAAAACGCAGTTATTAGCGCAGGCGGTCAGTCGGCAACAACAGACGAAAACGGAGAGTTCGTTTTAACAGGACTCTCAAGCGGAGTGAACAGCGTTTCGGTAAGCATAGCCGAAGTCTGCCTTTTTGAGCAGAACGTAACACTTCATAACGGGGATAATAACGTAGAGGTTAAGTTCAGGTATGCTGATTTTATAAGCGACGGCGTTATTAACGCTAAGGACTATGCTTATGCTTTCAATAACGGATACTATGATTTCGAGCCCTTTGATTTCGGTAAAACAGAGTCCGGGGATAATTGTATAACTATGGTGAACAATGAAGACTAAGTTAATTGTAAGCGCCTGCCTTCTTGGCGAAAACTGTAAATATAACGGCGGTAATAACTATAACAGCGACATATTAAAGCTTAAAACTTTTTTTGAGCTTATACCTGTCTGTCCCGAAGCATTCGGCGGTCTTGAAATACCGAGAGAGCCGTGCGAGATAAGAGAGAGAAGAGTTTACTCAAAAAGCGGTGAGGATTTTACCTCCGAATTTGAAAGAGGAGCGGAGCATACTCTATATATTGCAAAGGAATGTAATGCTCCCGTGGCAATATTAAAGGAGAATTCTCCGTCGTGCGGATGCGGTAAAATATACGACGGCTCTTTTAGCGGACGGCTTTGCGACGGTAACGGTATTACTGCTCAGCTGCTTCTTGATAATGATATAGCTGTATTCGGTGATAGCAGAGTGAAAAAGCTTATCGAGCTTTACGGAATTTACGATTGACTTTAATATACCGCTATTCTATAATTAATATATAAATATTTGAGGTGTATATTATGAAAAAAGCTTTATTGATATTTTTATCTTTAGTATTGACGGTTACAGTCCTTGCATCGTGCTCTGCTAAGCAGAACAAGACGGAGGATATGTCGGGCGACCCGAAAAATACCTCGGCTGCTTCTTCGTGGGAAGAGACTGTTCTTACTACTGATTCCGCTATGATAACCGAAGGCGAAGCAATCAATCTGATTAAGTCATATTCCGCAAACGAGCTGTCGTTAACAAAAGAGGAAAAGAAGCAATGTCAGTTTATGTGTTATAAATCCGGCGTTAAGATTAAAGACGATTATTACATTAATGTTAACGCAAATATTGTTAAGGAAAGCGGAAAGAATGAAAAGGGCGAACCCGTTTATACCTTTGATACCAAAGGCGAATACTATATAAGATATGACGGAAAGCAGATTCTTAAAAAGGTTAAGAATGACTATGTTGAGATGAAGCTTAAGGAAATAAAAGAGGATACTACTGAATAAGGAAGTGTTAATATGAAAAAGTCTGCTAAATTAGCTATTGCGGGTCTCGGCGTCGCGGCTATGGGCGGTCTTGCCGTATACTCTTATCTAGACGTTATGTATAAGGAGACTATTCCGAAGGGACCTGCCAAGAGATTGTTTGAAATGATGGATAACGGCGACCTTCAGGGACTTACCGATATGTGCGTTGAGAGTATGAAGTGGGTTGATGAGCAGGATATCGAAACGATTACTATGCTCAGCGACAGAGGAGAAGAGCTTAAGGGCTTTATGCTTATGGTTGACGAGCCTTCAAAGAAGTTCTGTGTATTCGCTCACGGTTACCGTGCGAGTCACCGCGGAGACAGCGCTAATTTCTTTAAGTATTATCATGATAAAGGCTTTAATTATCTCGCTGTTGACCATACCGCTTCCGGTGAAAGCGGCGGCGACTGGGTAGGCTTTGACTATTATGAGAGTCAGGATATGCTTAAATGGCTCAATTACCTTATTGACCGTTTTGGAGAGGATATAATTATTACGCTGCACGGTGTGTCGATGGGCGGCGCGACTGTATGCAAAATGGCTGATAAGATTCCGCCGCAGGTAAAGCTTATTGTTGCCGACTGTCCTTATACGAGTGCGATTGACGAGTTTACAAGCGTTGCCGGCGGCGCAGGTCTTAAAAGAACCGCGCCATACTTTGTAAAGGCAATGAATTTTCTTAATAAAAAGCTTGCAGGTTACGACCTTAACGATACCGATGTCAGAGAAAGCGTTAAGAATTCTAAGGTTCCGATGCTTTTCGTACACGGAGGAAGCGACGATTTCGTTCCTACTTATATGGGCGAGGAGTTATATAACCTTTGTAATAACGAAAAGGATATATTTATCGTACCGCCTGCTAAGCACGCTGAAAGCATAGTTCAGGATACCGAGGGCTACTTCGCTAAGCTTGACGAGTTTATCGGAAAATACATATAAATAAAAAGGGTGCCGAGGCACCCTTTTTATTTATAGTCTTTGATTTATTTCGCTAATAATTTTATTTATTGTTTTCTTTGTCGTTATCCCAAGCTCAGCGGTTACTGTTTCGCCGTTCTTAAGAAATATGATAACGCTTGTGTATCTTTCTGTAAAGCCTTTTTTAAGAGAAGCGGAGGTATCTTTATAGCTGTCAATTTTTAAAACATCAGCATAATAAAATTCGTTGTTTTCGTCAAGTGAGGTTATAATGAATCTGTTGCCATAGAGTCTAATGCCGCTTGTGAGAAGCTCCTTCATTGATAATACCGATATTATATTAATTACAGCTGCTGATACAAGAAATACTACGGTAAATACAGACACCGTATTAATCAGTTTTATAACGGCAACATAAACAATAGTTAATGAGACTACAGTAATTAACGCCGAGATTACTACTAAAATTAGCGGCACGGTTCGTATAAATTTATTTTTCATAGAATTTTTCCCTGATATCGCATAAATTGCTTTCAAATACCCGTCCGTTTAAATATTCAAGCTCTCCTGCGTCGGTTATGAAACAGAAGCACAGCTTGTAAGAATAAAGCTCCTGCTTAAACCGACCGTGGGTTTTTCCGTATTTACCGTCTCCGAGAAGAGGATGACCGATTGACGCGAGGTGAGCTCTAATCTGATGGGTACGTCCCGTCAAAAGCTTTATTTCTACAAGAGACAGACCGTCTTTATAATCAAGCACGCTGTAACTTGTTACGATTTCCTTACCGTTTTCTGAGGGAGAGTCTGTTACTGTAACTGTGTTTTTCTTTTCGTCCTTAGTGAGATAAGCTCTTATGGTATCGCTTTCTTTATCGAATTTGCCTTCAGCAATAGTAAGGTAGTATTTATCTATTTCTCTGTTCTTAATCTTTTCGCTGATAGTTTTAAGCGCGGTATAATTCTTTACTCCTATTACAAGTCCGCCTGTGTTACGGTCAATTCTGTTAGCGAGAGCAGGGGAGAAGGTGTTCTCGCTTTCGGGATTCCATTCTCCCTTTTCGTAAAGATAGCGTTTAAGCGATGCAACAAGATTGTTCACGTAATCTTTTCCGTCGGCGTGACAAAGCATACCCTGAGGCTTGTCGAGAATTATGATATTACTGTCCTCATAAACTATATCTCCCAGCCTCGGCGCATTTATAAAATCGTAGTGCTTTTGTTTTTCTTTTAACAAATCGTCGTTGAGATAAAGCTCGATTTTATCGCCTTCGTTAAGAAGCTGTTCGGGATGGCAGCGCATACCGTTAACCTTGATATTCTTTTTTCTTATTTGCTTATACATCATCGACTTCGGCAGGCTATCGTATTTCTTAAGAATAAGCCTGTCAAGCCGCTGACCGCTGTCGTTTGCGGTTACGTTTATAATTTTCATACCGTTATTATAGTTAAATATCTTTTCTTTGTCAAACCTGAAAAACAAATGTTCTAATGCGTTGTTGACATTTTTATCGGGTTATTGTATAATATACTGAATAATCATTTTTAAGGAAAATATTCTATATGGATAAATTTGAACTTGTAAGTAAATTTAAGCCGACAGGCGACCAGCCGCAGGCTATCGAAAGACTTTCAGAGGGCGTGCTTCGCGGCGATAAGGAACAAACTCTTATGGGCGTTACCGGTTCAGGCAAGACGTTCACAATGGCTAATATTATTCAGAAAGTTAACAAGCCGACGCTTGTACTTGCGCATAATAAGACGCTCGCTGCACAGCTTTGCAGCGAGTTTAAAGAGTTCTTTCCTAATAATGCAGTCGAATACTTTGTATCCTACTATGATTATTATCAGCCTGAGGCGTACGTTCCTACAACCGATACTTATATAGAAAAGGACAGCGCCGTTAATGATGAGATAGATAAGCTGCGTCATAGCGCTACCTCAGCTCTTTCTGAAAGACGCGACGTTATTATAGTTGCGTCGGTTTCCTGTATTTATTCTATTGGCGACCCTGTCGATTATAAGAATATGGTTATATCTCTCAGACAGGGCATGATTAAGGAGAGGGATGAGCTGATAAATAAGCTTGTTGAAATACAGTACGAGAGAAACGATATAAATTTCGTTCGTAATAAATTCAGAGTCCGCGGAGATACGGTGGAAATCTTTCCGGCAGGCAGTAGCGGTAAAGCGGTAAGGGTCGAGTTTTTCGGTAATGAAATAGACAGGATATCTGAAATTGACCCTCTTACCGGCAAGGTTGAGGGCGTGCTTTCACATTGCGCTATCTATCCTGCTTCGCTTTATGTTGTTAGCCATGAACGACTTGAACAGGCACTTAACGAGATTTATAACGAAATGGTTGAACGCGTAAAGTATTTTGAAGATAACGGAAAGCTACTTGAGGCACAGCGTATCAGGGAAAGAACAATGAACGATATTGAAATGCTTCAGGAAACAGGGTTCTGTAAGGGCATCGAAAACTATTCGCGTATTATGAGCGGCAGAAAACCGGGCGAGGCGCCTTTTACGCTTCTTGATTATTTCCCCGATGATTTCCTTCTTTTTGTTGACGAAAGCCACGTTATGCTGCCTCAGGTACACGGTATGTACGGAGGAGACCGTTCAAGGAAAAAGAGTCTTATAGACTTCGGCTTCAGACTTCCGTCAGCCTTTGATAACCGACCTCTGACCTATGATGAGTTTTACGGAAAAATCAATCAGGTTATATTCACGTCCGCTACGCCGGGTGAATATGAAAAAAGCTGTTCTACTCAGATTGTTGAACAGGTTATCCGTCCGACAGGACTGCTTGACCCGAATATTACAGTAAAGCCGACTGAAGACCAGATGGACGACCTCGTTTCCGAAATCAATATCAGGACTCAGCGCGGCGAAAGAGTTCTTGTTACGACTCTTACTAAAAAAATGGCTGAGGACCTTACCGCATATCTTGAGGGCTTTGAAATCAAGGTAAGATATATGCACCACGATATCGACACGATTGAGCGAATGGAAATTATACGTGATTTAAGACTCGGTAATTTTGACGTGCTTGTAGGTATCAACCTTTTAAGAGAGGGACTTGATATACCCGAGGTATCGCTTGTTGCGATACTCGACGCAGATAAAGAGGGCTTTTTAAGAAGCGAGACCTCTCTCGTACAGACTATAGGCAGAGCGGCGAGAAACGAAAACGGCGAGGTAATTATGTACGCGGACAGCGTAACGCCGTCTATGGAAAGAGCTATTAATGAAACCTTAAGACGTCGCGCTATTCAGGAATCTTATAATAAAGAACACGGAATAACTCCTAAAACAATTAAGAAGGACGTTCGCGATATTATTGAAATTACAAGTAAGGATAATCTTGATAGCAGAGGTAAGCGTATGACCGCTAAGGAGCGCAGGGTGCTTATAGAAAAGCTTACGCGCGAAATGAAGGAAGCGGCTAAGCTCCTTGAATTTGAACACGCTGCATTTCTGCGTGATAAAATACGTGAGTTATCCGAAGAGGTATAATATATGATTAAATACATCACAGTTAAAGGCGCAAGAGAGCATAATCTTAAAAACATTGATATAGAAATACCGAGAGATAAGCTTGTTGTATTCACAGGCCTCTCGGGCTCGGGTAAGTCCTCGCTTGCATTCGATACAATTTATGCCGAAGGTCAGCGACGTTACGTTGAAAGTCTTTCATCTTATGCGCGAATGTTTCTCGGTCAAATGGAAAAGCCTGACGTTGATTATATTGAAGGTCTTTCTCCGGCAATATCAATCGACCAGAAGACTACAAGCAAAAATCCGCGTTCTACCGTAGGAACAGTTACTGAAATATATGATTATCTTCGTTTACTCTGGGCAAGAATCGGAATTCCTCATTGTACGGTTTGCGGAAGGGAGATAACTCAGCAGACTGTTGACCAGATAGTCGATAAGATTATGGAATTACCCGAAAACACGAAGTTTCAGGTGATGTCTCCTATCGCAAGAAGAAAAAAGGGCGAGTTTGTTAAGGAACTCGCAGACGCGGTTAAGCAGGGCTTTGTTCGTGCGAGAATTGACGGCGAAATGCACGACTTATCAGAAGAAATCAAGCTTCAGAAAAATATTAAGCATAATATCGAAATCGTTGTTGACCGACTTGTACTTAAAGAAAGTATTAAATCAAGGCTTTCGGACAGTATCGAAACAGCAACCAAGCTGAGCGGCGGAGTTGTTCTTATTAATATATTTGAAAATGACGGCGAGCACGACGAGCTGTTTTCGCTTAACTATGCGTGTCCCGAGCACGGCGTTTCAATAGAGGAAATGAGTCCTCGTATGTTTTCCTTTAACAATCCTTTCGGAGCCTGTCCGAAATGTGACGGACTCGGAACCTTTAAAGAGATTGACGAGGATTTGATTATACCCGATAAAATGCTATCAATAAATCAGGGCGCGATTAAAGCAAGCGGATGGAACGTCGCAGAGGGCGGCTCTATTGCAAGAATGTATTTTGAAGCACTCGCTAAGCAATACAACTTCTCGCTCGATATGCCGGTCGAAACTCTCAGTGAAGAAGCGCTTAAGGTACTGCTTTACGGAACTAACGGAAGAAAGATAAAAATGAGCCGTGTGACCTCTTACGGTTCGGGTACCTACGTAAATGATTTTGAGGGTATTATAGGAAATCTTCAAAGACGATACAGGGAAACGACTTCTGAGTTTTCACGGACTGAGATTGAATCCGTTATGCGTGATTGCAGATGCGGCGAGTGTAACGGTGCGCGTCTTAAACCGCAGTCGCTTGCGGTAACCGTCGGCGGATTGAATATTTATGAGTTCTGTAAGCTTTCGATTAATGAAGAGCTTGAGTTTATAGAGAACCTTAAGCTAAACGAAAAGGAACAGCTAATCGGCAAGCTTGTAATCCGTGAAATCAAGGAACGGCTTACTTTCCTTAATTCTGTCGGACTCGACTATCTCTCGCTTTCACGTGACAGCGGTACGCTTTCGGGCGGTGAAGCGCAGAGAATAAGACTCGCAACTCAGATAGGCTCGTCGCTTATGGGCGTGCTTTATATTCTTGACGAGCCTTCAATCGGATTGCATCAGAGGGATAACGAAAAGCTCCTTAATACGCTTCGTCATCTCAGAGATTTAGGAAATACTCTTATTGTCGTAGAACACGACGAGGATACAATGAGAGCGGCAGATTATCTCGTTGATATCGGCCCCGGTGCAGGTGTTCACGGCGGCGAGCTTATTGCCGCAGGAACGCCCGAGGAGGTTATGGCTTGTGAAAACAGTATTACGGGTCAGTATCTAACGGGTAAAAGGTTTATTCCCGTTCCATCAAAAAGAAGAAGGGGAAACGGTAAGAAGCTTACGGTTATAGGTGCGAGCGAAAACAACCTCGACAATATTGACGTAGAAATTCCGCTCGGAAAGTTTGTAGCGGTTACCGGAGTATCGGGCTCGGGAAAATCTTCTCTTATAAATGAGATAGTATATAAGCATCTTGCTAATAAGCTTAACCGTGCGAAAAAGCATACCGGTAAGTTTTCGTCTATGAAGGGTATCGACGCTCTTGATAAAGTAATTAATATCGACCAGTCTCCTATAGGAAGAACGCCTCGTTCCAATCCTGCGACTTATACGGGAGTGTTTAACGATATCCGCGATTTGTTCTCACAGACAGCCGACGCCAAGAAAAAGGGCTTCAAGCCCAACAGATTCTCGTTCAACGTCAAGGGAGGCAGATGCGAGGCGTGTCAGGGCGATGGTATAGTTAAAATAGAGATGCATTTTCTCGCTGACGTATATGTACCCTGCGAAGTTTGCGGCGGAAGACGCTACAACAGAGAGACGCTTGATGTAAAATTCAGAGGTAAAAGTATTTACGACGTTCTTGAAATGACTGTTGACGAGGCTGTTGAATTCTTTGAATCTCAGCCAAAGATTGCGCGTAAGCTTAAAACTCTTTCCGACGTTGGACTCGGTTATATAAAGCTCGGACAGCCCGCAACAACGCTTTCGGGCGGCGAGGCGCAGCGAGTAAAGCTTGCTACGGAGCTTTCAAAACGCTCAACGGGAAAAACGATTTATATTCTCGACGAGCCTACTACGGGACTTCATACCGCTGACGTGTCCAAGCTTCTTGACGTTCTTAACATTCTTGTCGATACGGGAAACACCGTGCTTGTAATTGAGCACAATCTCGATGTTATCAAGTCCGCGGACCATATTATCGACCTCGGACCCGAGGGCGGAAACGGCGGCGGAAGAATCGTTGCGTCGGGTACGCCCGAGGAGGTCGCAGCTGTTGAAGAATCATATACAGGACAATATCTTCGCAAGGTGTTAAGCGTTTAAATCAATATATTG
>JAILGO010000012.1 GCA_024696725.1 Eubacterium sp.
GCCGTCGTTAATTAAATCGGTTTTAACGGCGCTGAGATAAGAATCCGTATCGCTTTCTGTCCGGGCAGTAAGATAGCAGCCCGAGTCGGTAATCTCGTAATTAATCTTTTCAAGAAACGACGCCGCCTTTGCGTAACCCGATTCGTATATTAACAGAAGCGAGAGCGATATAAGAACGAGCGCAAAGAGCATCGGCTGATACAATCCAAGCTCGGGTAAATAAGGCTCCGCGCCGATATAGGTCAGAATTATTAAAGCGGTCAGAATAAGCATTATATCGCGTATCCGTTTAAAGCGCTTCTGTTTTTTAATAAAATCATTCATCCTTAATCATTTCCTCAAATTCAGCCTCGCTAATTACGGGAACGCCGAGAGCGTTAGCCTTATCAAGCTTTGAACCCGAAGCCTCGCCCGAAAGGACGTAGCTTGTTTTCTTAGAAACGCTTGACGAGGTTTTTCCGCCGAAGCTTTCAATTATCTTAGAAGCCTCGCTTCTCTTATAATGCTCTAAGGTACCCGTTAAAACGAAGGTCATACCCTCAAAGCGATTATCCCTGATTACGGTTTTTGATTTCATATTAACGCCGACGGCTTTAAGCTCCTCTATAAGCTGCTTCGCGCTTTCGCCCGAGAAGAATTCGACAACCGATTCAGCCATAATTAAGCCGTATCCCTCGATATTCAGTATATCGTCAACGGAAGCGCTGATTATACTGTCAATATCCTTGAACTCGTCGGCAAGAAGCTTAGCCGCCTTCGCGCCGATATGACGGATTCCGAGAGCGAACACAAGCTTTCCGAGGTCGTTTTCCTTCGAGCGCTTAACGCTTGCGATAATATTATTTGCGCTCGTTTCCTTAAAGCCCTCAAGCTTCGCTATTTCGTCGGGGTCAAGATGATAGATATCGTAAGTTTTTTCGATAAAGCCGTTATCAACAAACGCCTCGATAATCGACGGTCCGAGACCTTCAATATCCATAGCGTCGCGTGAGCAGAAATGAATAAGATTTCTCAACAGCTGAGCGGGACACTCGGGGTTAATACAGCGAATCGCCGCTTCGCCATCCTCACGAACGACGGGCTCGCCGCACGACGGACATACGCTCGGGAAGGTAAAATTACCCGTGCTGTTCTTTTCATTTACACACAGCACCTCGGGGATAATGTCGCCCGCTTTTCTTACGGTTACGATATCGCCGATATTTATTCCCTTTTCGTTAATGAAATCCTGATTGTGAAGCGTTGCGCGCGATACGGTTGTACCCGCAAGGTGTACGGGCTCAAGCACCGCGGTCGGAGTAAGCACTCCCGTTCTTCCGACAGCCATTTCGATATCAATAAGCTTAGTCTGTTTTTCCTCGGGAGGATACTTAAAGGCTATAGCCCATTTAGGAAACTTAGCGGTTGAGCCGAGAAGCTCACGGTGTGAAAAGTCGTCGACCTTGATTACCGCGCCGTCTATATCGAATTCAAGCTCTCCGCGCATCTCACCGATTTTTTCAACGAAGCCGAACGCCTCCTCCATACTTCCGCAGCGGTTATAAAACGGTACGGTATTAAAGCCGAGCTCCTTAAGGAAATCAAGGCTCTGTTTATGAGAGGTAAGCTCTGCGCCCTCGATTTGCTGAATATTGAATACGAATATATCAAGTCCTCTTGAGGCGGTAACGACGCTGTCCTTCTGTCTTAAAGAGCCTGCGGCGGCGTTACGCGGATTTTTAAAGGGCTTTTCCCCGTTTATAAGCTGATTGTCAACAACGCGGTTAAAGCTCTTTTTCGGCATATAGACCTCGCCTCTTACCTCGAGATACGCAAGCTCCTTTTTAAGCTTCATAGGTATACTTCTTATTACGCGAAGATTTCCGCTTACGTCCTCGCCGACGTCGCCGTCTCCGCGGGTTGAGCCGCGGTAAAAAATGCCGTTTACATATTCAAGCGAAACGGAGAGACCGTCGATTTTAGGCTCGACAACATAGTTAACGCCCGAAACGGTATCGCGTACTTTTTTATCGAAATCGAATATCTCCTCTTTTGAAAACGCGTCGCGAAGGCTTTCCATTCTTACGGTATGCTCTACGCTTTCAAACGAGTTATCCGCTCTTCCGCCGACTCTTTTAGTAGGAGAATCGGGGTCGTCATATTCGGGATAAGCCGCCTCGAGTCGTTCAAGCTCGCGCATAAGCATATCGTACTCGTTATCCTCAATTTCGGGCGCGTCGTCAAGATAATATCTATCGGAATGATATTTTAAAGTCTTTCTTAATTCTTCAATTTTTTCTTTTATATTTTCCACGAAAAACACCTCATAATTAATTAACAATATTATATCATTTATTATACTTTAATTCAATATAATATTATAATAATATAAAATAAAAGAGAGAGTCTCGAAGCTCTCTCTTAATATCAGTATTTGATTTTAACATACTCTGAATTATTACCGTAAATCAGAGTATTTTTATATTGTCTGTAAACGGCTACCTTATAGTAATACCGTTTTCCCTTTTCAGCCGTTTCGTCCGAATAGCGGTTCTTTTTAAATCCCTTTAAGGTCGCTATTACGGTATATCCGGAGCTTTTTTTCGTACTTCGGAATATCTTATATCCCGTTCCCGTACCCTTTTTAATCCGCTTCCAGCTGAGCGTTTTATCGCTTGCCTTAAAGTTTTTTACCGTAACGGGATAAGGCTTGAATTCCTTTTTACGAACGAGGACCTTTGCCTTTCCTATTTTTGAAAAGGTATTACTGTACGGTGCGGTGAAATCCGAGGTTGAGTCTACGGCGAGACCGTAGCGCTGTGCCTTTTTAAACGTATTGCCTTTAATTTCATTATTTACCGAAGCGGTTCTGAACGCCATGGAATTATCGAATTTTGTTACGGTATTTCCTTTAAAAAGGTTGTCAGCCGAGCTGACGAGCGTAATTCCGTTTTTACCGCCCGAGGACTGAACCGACGACGAAAAGACGTTATCGGTTATTTTACTGTTTCTTACGTATTTAAGCCACATACCGCTTGAGCCGGCGCTCTTTACCTTAACGGTATTTTTACTTATTACTATATTCGATACGAAATAGCTTCCCGCAATCAGTCCGTAGCTTTTAGCAGAGGCGGAGCTGAGCGTTCCGCCGTAGACGGCGATACCCGAGCTGCTTTCACGGTTTACGGGTCGTGTAACGGTAATCGTATTTTTTTTAATTACAGTACCCGTATCGTTTACAATTTCAACGGGA
>JAILGO010000026.1 GCA_024696725.1 Eubacterium sp.
AGGGTTACGGTATTTTCGCTTCCGTACTTCTGACGGATAAGCGCGTAGCTTCCGTCCTCGCAGAGCTCATAGAAATAGAGGAAGCCGTTAACGAGTACTGGACTTTTAATCTCGTCAAGCGGAGCGGACGCTCTGAATTCGCGAGCCTTTTCCTTACCTTTGATATCAACGCTCATGAATTTAATATCGCTGATTCCGTCGAGAGTAAAGAACACGCGTTTAAGTGAAACGCCCGTAAGCGTCATTTTTTCGTCAACCGAATTATAGAGAGTCTTTTCCCTGAGCTTGTCAAAATTCATAACGCAGAGTCTGTTATCGGTCGTAACGTAGAAAACTCTGTTATCGTAGACGTAGGCGTGTCTTACCTTTTCGGCAAGCGGCTCAGCCTTCTGAGAGGTTTTCTGAAGGCGGTAAAGCTTTTTATCACGGTTATTAACATAGTAAAGATAATCGCCTCTTAAATTAAGCGAGGAAAGTCTGTCGGCTGTTTTATAAATCCGCGTATAACCTTCGGTCGAGGGATTAAAGCGATATATACCGTCGCCGTTTACTATATGGTAGATATAGGTTAAATCGCTTCCGACGAGTCCGCCGTTAAGAATATTTCCGAGCTGATTTCCCTTTTTCGAGTCGTCGGTTTTAAATTCCTCAATAGGAAGATAGCCGAGCGGCTCCGCCGCAGGCTTTTCGGTAGTCGTTACGGTTGTCGTAACGGTCGTGCTTACGGTTTCGGGTTCGGAGGTTACCGAAACCACCGAGAGCACCTTTTTAGGAACGAGCGACATCAAATCGAAGTCCGGGCTAATAACCTTAATGGTGATTATAAAAGCCGCAAGAGCTACCGCAACCATACCTATAAACAGGAGTATCGTTTTACCGACAGAGCCTTTTTTCTTTTTCTTTGCCCTTTCGACTCTGATTTCGTCGGAATTCGGGTTATCAAAATAGTTTTCGTTTTTCATTATCTTATCTGTCCGTCTCCGTAAATTAAATACTTTGTTGAGGTTAACTGTTCGAGTCCCATAGGTCCTCTCGCGTGAAGCTTCTGGGTTGAAATTCCGATTTCCGCGCCGAGACCGAACTCGCCGCCGTCAGTAAACCTTGTAGAGGCGTTAACGTAAACAGAGGAGCTGTCGATACACTGTAAAAATCTTTCCGCGTTAGCGCTGTTTCGCGTAACTATAGCTTCGCTGTGGCCTGTTGAATGTTCGTTAATATGCTCAATCGCTTCTTCAAGAGAATCAACCGTTTTAACGCTGATAATATAATCGAGATACTCGGTATAAAAATCCGTTTCGTCGACAGGCTTTATATCGGGACACGCAGCCCTCGCTCTTTCATCGCCGCGGATTTCGGTATTCTTTTCGTCAAGCCTTGCCTTAATTGCAGGCAGGGCTTCATTAATAATCTTACTGTGAATAACAAGGCTTTCGCAGGCGTTGCACACGCTGATGCGCTGAGTCTTGGCGTTAAAAATTATTTCCGCCGCCATATTAATATCCGCGCTTTCGTCGACGAAGATATGGCAGTTACCCGAGCCGGTCTCTATAACGGGTACGGTTGAATTCGATACAACCGCTTTGATTAAGCCTTTTCCTCCTCGGGGAATAAGGCAGTCAAGATAACCGTTCATCGTCATCATCTCATTTGCCGACTCACGCGAGGTATTCTCAACGAGCTGAATACAGTCCTCGGGGAAGCCTGCGCTTTTAAGCGCGCCGCGCATTACTTCGCAGATTGCCTTATTTGAGTTAATAGCCTCCTTGCCGCCTCTGAGAATAACTGCGTTACCGCTTTTAAGGCAGAGAGCGGCAGCGTCGGCGGTTACGTTAGGACGGGCTTCAAAAATAATACCGATTACGCCGATAGGCACGGTGATTTTCTTAATTAAAAGTCCGTTATCCTTTTTATATTCATAAACGGTTTTTCCGCAGGCGTCCTCAAGCGCCGCCACCTCGCGCACGCCGTCGGCTATTCCCTTAATTCTCTCTTCGTTAAGCATAAGACGGTCGAGAAGTCCGTCGCCGAGTCCCGCGTTTTTTCCGTTTTCGAGGTCGGTTTTATTCGCTTCAATTATCTTTCCGGCATTTTCCGTCAAGCCGTCGGCAATAGCGATAAGCGCTCTGTTTTTATCCTGAGAGGTTACCGAGGATAAAAAAATCTGAGTCCCTTTTGCTCTTTTTCCGAGTTCCTTTACTGTCATATTATTCACCGTCCGCAATAAATTTTGTACCGACGTTTTCACCGTCAAGCACCTTATACATTTTTGAGGGCTTCGAGCCGTTCATTATGATTACGGGAATTCCGTTTTCCGTCGCGTTCCGAGCCGCGATAAGCTTTGAGCGAAAGCCGCCCGTTCCCGACCTGCCCGCGCCTCCTGCGAATTCAAATATTTCGGGAGTGATTTTTTCAACGGTTTCGATAAGCTTCGCGTTCTGATTTTCGCTCGGGTTCGAATCGTACAGTCCGTCGGTATCGGTAAGCATAATAAGCATATCGGCGTCCGTAAGCACGGCGACGGTTGAGGAAAGGCAATCGTTATCGCCGTTTATAAGCTCGTCAACCGAGACGCTGTCGTTTTCGTTCACTATCGGGATAGCGTTATATTTTAAAAGCTGATTAAAGGTATCGAGAAGATGAGCCTTACTCTCCTCATTTTTCATTTCCTCGCTTGTAAAAAGAAGCTGGGAAACGATTACGCCGTATTCCGAAAAGAATTTATCGTATAAGAACATCAGCTCGCCCTGACCGATAGCCGCAGCAGCCTGAAGTCCCTCGGTCGTATCGGGTCTTTCGTTGAGTCCGAGCTTTCCCGCTCCGACGCCGACGGCGCCCGAGGATACGAGAATGACCTCGTGTCCCATATTATGAAAATCCGCAAGCACCGAAACGAGCTTCTGCATAGCCCGGATATTAGTCTTTCCGGTTTTGTGAGTCAAGGTTGAGGTTCCGACCTTTACAACAATTCTTTTATTATCGAATTCGCCCATAGTTATACTACCCCATAATATATAATCTGTAATATTATAGCACAACGCGGAACAGGTTTCAACAAATTTAATACATAATTAGAAAAAATTGACACATAATAGCCGTGAAAGCAGTTTGGAGGTTAAATATGAAAAGAAGAAATGTAATACGGCTAACGACGCTTACGCTCTGTCTTATAGCCGCGCTTGCGTCATTTACAATTATAAAAACGAATAATATGAACGACTATAAAAACAGTCTTGAGGTGAGCTACCGTCAGTCGCTTTCGGAGCTTAACGATTATCTTGAAACTGTGAACACGGACCTCAACAAAGGGCTTTATTCCAACTCCCCCGCTCAGCTTCGCGAAATCAGCCGCGACCTGCTCGCACAGTGTACGGCGGCTAAAAACGCGGTGAGCAGACTGCCGGTTTCACAGCTTGAGCTCGGTAACGCCTATAAATTTTTATCTCAGGCGAGCGACTACGCGGGATACCTCGGCGAAAAGGCGCAGAAAGGCGAGACGGTAAGCGAAAGAGAGCATAATAATCTTAAAATGCTTTCGGGCTACGCTTCAAAGCTTTCGGAAGCGGTGAACGATATGGTAAGGACCGCCGAAAGCGGCGCGAAAATCACCGAGGGAACGGTAAAAAACGCGGCTAAGGTAAATACCTCGGCGCTCTCAAAAAGCTTTTCGGAAAGCGCGAAAAGCTTCGAGAGCTTCCCCACTCTTCTATACGACGGTCCGTTCTCGGACAGCGTGCTGAACAAGGACAGCGAGCTTCTTAAAAATGCCGAAAAAAAGGATAAAAAGGAATGTCTGAGCGCTGCCGCAAGGGCGCTCGGGAAGGACGGGAAAAGATTCTCTTACGCGGGCGACAGCGACGGCAGGCTTCCCTCTTATTATTTCAACAGCGGAAGGTACTCCGTGCTTGTAACAAAAAGAGGCGGGTATATAAAGCAGATTATATATTCGGGGATGATAAGCGAGAGCAATATCAGCGAAAAAAACGCCTGTGAGCTCGCGGGCGAATACCTCGCTAAAATCGGCTATACGGATATGAAGCAGAGCTATTATTCGGTTCACGAAAATATATGTACGGCAAACTTCGCATACGCGAAAAAAGGGGTTTACGCTTACAGCGATTTAATCAAGGTTTCGGTTTCGATGGCTGACGGAAAAATCCTCGCGCTCGACGCCTCAACCTATCTTACGAATCACAGGAAAAGAGCGCCGTTCAGGGCGAAAATTTCTCGGGAAAACGCGAAAAAAAGGCTCTCCCCGTACCTCACGGTTAACGGCGTGAAGCCCTGCGTAATTCCAAAGAAAAACGGGAAAGAGGCGCAGTGCTGGGAATTCTTCTGCACAAGCAGGGACACGGGCGAGGACGCTCTTATTTATATCAACGCAAAAAGCGGAGACGAGGAGGATATTATGCTTCTTCTCTATTCCGATAACGGAACGCTCGTAAAATAAATGTATAAATCCGTTTTCGGCGCAAACAATAAAGTAAGAAAAAATGAAAGGAAAACAATTATGAAGAAAATTATTACTGTAATCGCGGCGGTTATTATCGCGGCGGCAATCCTTACGGCTTGCAGAAACGGCGGCGACACGCTCGGCACGACGAAAAACACGACCTCCGCTTCTACAACGACAACCTCAACAACGGAAAGCAGAGCCGACGAGGCTATGACGGATATGGGCGAGGGTCTGAGCGAAGCGGGCAGCGAAATTAAGGACAGAGCCGATAAGGTCGGCGACGATATCGGTGAGGGCGTTGACGACGCGGCTGACGGAGTCGGCGGAGCGGTTGACGAGGCAGGAGACGCAGTTTCGGACGCGCTTGACTAAAAGAGCTTCGGCTCTTTTTTTATTTAGTAAAATAATTGTTGCATATTGAATTGAAATAATATATAATATTAGCTGTTAAAATTTAAACAATCATTTAATTTAAGAAACGAGGTACATTTTAATGAACGCTTTAAACAAAAAGACTATTGAAGATATCGACGTAAGAGGCAAGAGAGTTCTCGCGCGCTGCGACTTCAATGTTCCGCTTAAAGACGGCGTAATCACAAACGACAAAAGAATTGTTGCGGCTCTGCCCACAATCAAATACTTAATGGAAAACGGCGCTAAAGTCATCCTCTGCTCACATCTCGGCAGACCGAAGGGTGAATACAAGCCCGAATTCAGCCTTGCTCCCGTAGCGGCAAAGCTTTCCGAATATCTCGGCACAGAGGTTAAGCTCGCCGAGGACGCAGAGGTTGTAGGCGCTAACGCTAAGGCTATGGCGGCTGACCTCAGGGAAGGCGAAGTTATGCTTCTTGAAAACGTAAGATACAGAGCTGAGGAAACAAAGAACGAGGAGAATTTCTCCAGGGAGCTTGCTTCTCTTGCAGACGTATTCGTTAACGACGCTTTCGGCACTGCTCACAGAGCTCACTGCTCAACAACGGGCGTTGCGGATTACCTTCCCGCAGTATGCGGTTACCTTATTCAGAAGGAAATCGAATTTATGGGCGGCGCTCTCGCTAACCCGAAGAGACCTCTCGTTGCTATTCTCGGCGGCGCAAAGGTAAGCGACAAAATCGGTGTTATCACAAACCTTATCGACAAGTGCGACACAATAATCATCGGCGGCGGTATGGCTTACACCTTTATGAAATATCTCGGTCACTCAATCGGTACCTCTCTTCTTGAGGCTGACTGGATTGAGAAGGCAGGCGAAATGATGAAGGACGCCGAGGCTAAGGGCGTTAAGTTCCTTATCCCCATCGACAATATCGTAGGTAAGGAATACGCAGAGGATACCGAGAATATGATAGTTAATTCCGACGAAATTCCCGACGGCTGGATGGGTCTTGACATCGGTCCCGCTTCTCAGGAGCTTTTCGTAAACGCTATCAAGGGCGCAGGCACGGTTATCTGGAACGGTCCTATGGGCGTTTCCGAATGGAAAGCGTTTGAAGGCGGCACGGTTGCAGTTGCTAACGCAGTTGCGGAAAGCGGCGCAATCTCAATCATCGGCGGCGGCGACAGCGTTGCGGCAGTTACAAAGCTCGGCTTTGCCGACAAGATGAGCCACATCTCAACAGGCGGCGGCGCTTCCCTTGAATTCCTCGAGGGCAAGGAGCTTCCCGGTATCGCAGCATTAATGGATAAATAATTAATAATATACGAGGTGCTAAAATGAACAAGAAACTCAGAAAAGCAGTTATCGCGGGTAACTGGAAAATGAACAATACTCCCGCTGAGACGACAGCTCTTATTAACGAAATGAAGCCTCTCGTTGCAGGCGCTGACTGCGACGTTGTAATCTGCGCTCCGTTTATCGACCTTCAGGCTGCTCTTGAGGCTGCCGAGGGCTCAAACATCAAAATAGGCGCAGAGAACTGTCACTGGGCTGAAAAGGGCGCTTTCACGGGCGAGGTTTCCGCTCCGATGCTTAAGGCTATGGGCGTTCCCTACGTAATCATCGGTCACAGCGAAAGACGTCAGTATTTCGGCGAAACCGACGAAACCGTAAACAAGAGAGTACGCGCTGCGCTTGATTCCGGTCTTACCGTTATCCTTTGCGTCGGCGAGGTTCTTGAAGAGAGAGAGCAGGGCGTTACTTTTGAAATCGTAGGCAAGCAGACCAAGGTTGCGCTTCAGGGCGTTACAGAGGACGAGCTTAAGAACGTTATAATCGCTTACGAGCCCGTATGGGCTATCGGCACCGGCAAAACGGCTACCGCTGACCAGGCTGACGAGGTTAACGGATATATCCGTGAGGTTATCGCAGGTCTTTACAGCAAGGAGGCTGCCAACGCTTTCGTAGTACAGTACGGCGGTTCAATGAACGCAGGTAACGCCGAAGAGCTTCTCGATAAAGAGAACGTTGACGGCGGACTTATCGGCGGCGCTTCGCTTAAGGCAAACGATTTTTCCGTAATCGTTAAGGCTGCAAGCAGATAAGGATTTTACGGGCGGATTAATTCCGCCCTTATTTTAGGAGAAACCACTATGAAAAAAACTAACGTACTTTGCATAATGGACGGCTTCGGTCACAATCCGTCAAGCTACGGCAACGCTGTTGCCGCCGCAAAAAAGCCCAACCTTGATATGCTTATGGAAAAATACCCGTTTACATATATCGGCGCTTCGGGACTCGACGTCGGACTTCCCGACGGTCAGATGGGTAACTCCGAGGTAGGTCACACGAATATGGGAGCGGGCAGAGTAGTTTATCAGGAGCTGACGAGAATTACAAAGTCGATTCAGGACGGCGACTTTTTTGAGAACGAAGCACTTTGCAAGGCTATCAGAAAGAGCGTAGAGGACAGGAGCTCGCTTCACCTTATGGGACTTATGAGCGACGGCGGCGTTCACTCTCACAACACTCATATCTGGGCGATTATCGAGCTCGCTAAAAGACTCGGTCAGGACAAGGTTTATCTTCACTGCATTATGGACGGACGCGATGTTCCTCCGACAAGCGGTAAGGACTACGTCGCCGAGGCTATTGAAAAAATGAAGGAAATAGGCGTAGGAAAGGTTGCTACGGTAACAGGCAGATACTACGCTATGGACAGAGACAATAACTGGGACAGAGTTAAAAAGGCTTACGACGCGTTCGTATTCGGTAAGGGCAACTTCAACACAGACCCCGTTGCGGCAATCGAGGCTTCTTATGAAACAATCGACGGCGACGGTAAAAATCTTACCGACGAATTCATTCTTCCCACGGTCACTCTTGAAAACGAGGGCAGAATAGGCGCGGGCGACAGCATCGTGTTCTTCAACTTCCGTCCCGACAGAGCAAGAGAGATTACGAGAACCTTCGTCGACGACGATTTCAAGGGCTTTGAGCGCGACCGCTTCCCCGTTAATTACGTTTGTATGACTCAGTACGACGCGACTATGCCCAACGTCGACATCGCGTTCAGACCGCAGGTTTTAACTAACACCTTCGGCGAGTATCTCGCTAACAGAGGAATGACTCAGCTCAGAATCGCGGAGACGGAAAAATATGCTCACGTTACCTTCTTCTTCAACGGAGGCGTTGAGGCGGTAAACGAGGGCGAGGACAGAATTCTTATCCCCTCACCTAAGGTTGCGACATACGACCTCAAGCCCGAAATGAGCGCTTACGAGGTAAGCGAAAAGCTCAACGAGGCGGTAAGAAGCGGTAAGTACGACGTCGTAATTATCAACTTCGCGAACTGCGATATGGTAGGTCACACGGGAGTATTCGACGCGGCGGTTAAGGCGGTTGAGGCAGTCGATACCTGCGTAGGCACGCTCTACGAGGCGGTTATGGAAAACGGCGGTACGCTTTTCGTTACAGCCGACCACGGCAACGCGGATATTATGATGGAGGAGGACGGCTCACCGTTCACCGCTCATACAACTAATCCTGTTCCGTTTATCTGCGTAAACTGCGGCGACGTCGAATTAAGAGAGGGCGGCAGACTTTCGGACATCGTTCCGACTATGCTTAAGGTTATGAACCTTCCGCAGCCCGAGGAAATGACAGGCGTTTCAATAATAAAGTAAAATACGGGCGGCCTCGGGTCGCCCATACTTATATATTATGAAAAATAAAGAAAAAACCACGATAAGAAAAATTGAATTCAAGCGTACCGAAAGCATATACCTTATCGTAAGAGGCGTTGAGGTCGGCGTAGCGGCGGGACTTATATGCTCGCTTTACAGATTTCTTCTTCAGCTCGCGGAGGATAAGCTAATTGACATTCTCGGGTATATTAAAGGCAATCCGCTGAGAATCGCGCTATGGCTTATCGGCGTTACGGCAATAGGCTATATCGTATCGCTTATCGTAAAATGGGAACCCGACGCAGGCGGCTCGGGAATTCCGCAGACTGCGGGCGAAATACGCGGTTACTTTACGCTTAACTGGTGGAAGGTAATAATAGCGAAGCTCGTCGGCGGTACGCTTACGGTTTTCAGCGGTCTCTCGCTCGGCAGAGAGGGTCCGTCGGTACAGCTCGGCGGTATGGCGGCAAAGGGCGCGGCGATTGTTACAAAGGCAGACAGAACCTCCCAGCTTCGTATGATGGCGTGCGGAACGGGAGCGGGTATGTCGGCGGCGTTCAACGCGCCGATTGCGGGCACGATGTTTGTTTTTGAGGAAATCCAGCACGGGCTCGACCGCTCGGTTATGTGTATGGGAATCGTCTCGGCAATCGTTGCGGATTTTATATCAAAAATCTTCTTCGGTCAGGACACCATATTTCACTATGACCCGCAGAGAATACCGCTTCGCTTCTACTGGGTATTAATCATTATGGGCGTAATTTTCGGCATTGCGGGAACCTGCTATAATCATATTATGGTCAAATCGCAGGCGCTCTTTAAAAAAGCAGAAAGAATACCCTCGGGCGTAAAAATGTCGTTCGCTTTTTTAGTCAGCGGTATAGTAGGTCTTTTCGTTCCGCAGGTGCTTTGCGGCGGTCACAGGATGACTGCGCTTTTAATGCAGGAAAACCCCGAGCTTAAAATGCTTATATTCCTGTTTTTAGCCAAATTCATTTTCGGCGCGTTCAGCTTCGGCAGCGGCGCTCCCGGCGGAACGCTCTATCCCCTTTGTATTCTCGGCGCGTATCTCGGCGCAATCTGCGGCGATATTACGCTCGGCGTATTCAGTCTCGGTCCCGAATTTCGTCAGGATTTCGTTATCGCGGGCATGGCGGGTCTTTTCGCTTCGACCGTTCGCGCTCCGCTTACGGGAATTATTCTTGTATTCGAGCTCACGGGCGATATGAACAGTCTTCTTCCGCTCGCTACGGTCAGCCTTATTTCCTACGCGGTCGCTAACGTTATCGGCACGGCTCCGTTTTATTCAATTCTTTTCGAAAAAACGGTTAAAAATACGGAGGTACCGATTAACACGAAGGACAGCGAAAAGGTTTTACAGACCTTCAATATACCGATAGGCTCGCCCGTTAACGGCAAAAAGATAAGCGAAATAGATTGGGGAAAGCACTGCCTTATAGTTTCAATAGACAGAAACGAGGTTCCGATTACGCCGAAGGGCGATACGGTCCTTAAGGAGGGCGACACCCTCGTTCTTACGATATCGCAAAGACGGTATCAGCAGGACGTAAGCAGAATCAACAAAACAATTAACGGATAATAAAAAAGCTGTTTCGCAACGCGAAACAGCTTTTAATTTACAGCGGTACTCCTGTTTTAAAGGATTTCGACTTGCTCCACTTAGAAAACACCTTTTTTCCGTCGACCTTCATATAAGTTCTTACTCTTACGTAATACAGAGAGTCGTAGGCTAAATTCTTGATTTCACGGGAGCTCTTTATTCTTCCTTTTATATTAACGGTTTTAGCTCTGTAAAAGCTCGGGTTCCTGC
>JAILGO010000031.1 GCA_024696725.1 Eubacterium sp.
GTGCTCTCTCCCGTTTTTGCGGGCGTTTACCTGAAGCTTCATTTCGGCGACGATTTTACGGTGAACCCGACCTATAACAGCGTTTTCGCGATTCTTTTCGCGTGGAGCGCCTGCCTTGCGATACTCGGCGGAGGATACCGCTTTTTAAACTTTGAAAACCCGCTCACGCGATTTATGACGAAACGCAGCTTCGGACTCTATATTTTCCACTTCCTTCCGATTTCGCTCGGCGCATATCTTCTGAGAACCCGGACGGCGCTCGGCGCACCCGCGTGCTATCTAATCGTGCTTATAACCGCGTTCGCGGCGGGATTGCTGTTAACCGAAGCGGTTTCGCGAATCCCCGTCCTCAGATGGCTTATTTTAGGAATAAAAAAGCAAAAACCGACAAAAGAAAAACAATAAAAAAGCGGCGCCGTCTCACAGAGAGACGACGCCGAATATTATTTATTATCTTTAAATGTGTCAAGCGAGAAGTGAGACGGCTTGCGGTCCTCTTCGGGCGGAAGAGCTTTCCAGTTACCGTACAGAGATACGAGAATATCCTCATACACCGAGGGAACGCAGATAAGCCTGTCGCGCATTCTGCATCGCTCAGCCTTTTCAAACATAGCCTTTTTAAATATGTTTTTGTTTTGAACAGGAAGGGGAACGGAGGGCTTGAAATAAAGCGTGCCGTTTCCGCTTTTTATTTTATTGCAGTTCTTCTCGTAAAGCTTAAATATCTTTTTAAGTGAAAGCAACCTGCCGATTCCCGTCAAAAGCGCAACCTCAAATCTTTCGGCAGCGGAATACTTGCTTCTGTCAAAACCGAACTCTCTATGTCCATAGCAAGACCGTAGAGGAGCTTGGTTGTGAAAATCTGACGCTTAACCGACCTTTCGTCAGTTTCGTGAAGACAGTAAAGCTCAACAAAAACGCCGTTAATTCGCTTGTCGTTTGCAAGGTTTGTGCTCCCGTCGGGTGACCTGAAGGAATTAATAACGCTGCAGTCGTTATAAAACACACGCGGAATGAAATCACAGAACTTATCGCCGAAGCTATTGTAATTTACGAATTCGAACTCGTCGGAAAGCTCGTCGGGCAGAACCTCAATGAGCTTTTTAAAATCCTCACGTTTCAAATCAATATCAATATCGTCATCCCACGGGATAAAGTCGTTGTGGCGGATTGCGCCAAGGAGCGTTCCGCCCGCAACAAAATAAGTCAAGCCGTGCTTTTTGCATATTCTGTCGATTTCATCAAGCAGTTTTAATTCAATGTTCTGAATTGCGTACAGGTTCTTCTTTTCGTTTTCGGTAAACATAACAGCCTCTTTAAACAATTGTTATAACTATGATACCATAAAATATTTATTTGTCAATTTTCGTTAGCCGTAATTATTAATTGACATTTATATTGTTTAGAAATATAATTATTTTAAATAATATGCGCGTTGTAGCGCAATTTTCGGAAAGAGAAATAAACGATGGGTTTATTTAAAAGCAATAAACTGAACAGCGTTTCTAAGGACCTGCTCTACAGCGTAGCGGGTTTATGTCTTATGAACGGGGTCGTTCAGCTTCTTGTTAACCCGTTTCTTCAGAAACAGCTCGGAAGCGAGCGCTTCGGAACGGTGCTTTCGCTCATTTCCGTTTTGTCCATAATCGCTATTACGATAGGCACCTCGCTGAATTATTCGAGAATGATTGCAAGCGCTAAGAAGCGGGAGTGTAACGGCGATTACTTCCTTTTTTTAATAGTTTCTGCGGCGGTAAGCGTACCGATTTCGCTTATTGCGCTGTGCAGAATCGACCGCTTTTCAGCGCTTGGCTTTATCGGCTATGCCGCGCTGACGGCACTTACGGCGGCGAGGTATTACGCCGACGTTAATTACAGACTCGATACCGATTTTAAGGGCTTCTTTATTTTTTACGCCCTTATGTCCGCGGGCTATGCTGTTGGTGTGCTTATGTTCAGGTTTACGGGCTGGCTTGTAACCTATCTTCTCGCAGAGCTTGCGGCGCTTGCGTTCGTTGCGGCGAGAGGAAAAATATTTAGGTGCAGCCCGTTTAAAACGAGCCCGCACGTAAAAAGCAATCTTAAATCCTATATCACACTTGCGGGAACAAACCTCATTACCTCGGTTCTTTCAAACGTCGACAGGCTTCTGATTTTAAGCTTTATTGACCCGAACGCGGTTACGGTTTTTTATACTGCAAGCCTTTTCGGAAAGGTTATCGCTATTCTAACCGCGCCTCTTAACGGAGTTATTATCAGTCACCTTGCTAAATATGACGGAACTCTCAGAAGAAAAACCTTTGCCGTGCTTAACGGGATTATGCTGTTTGCCGCGGCCGTTATATCCGTAGTGTGTATCGCCGCATCGTTCATTTTTGTAAAGATTATGTATTCAAACGTCTACGAAGAGGCGAAGAGCATTATTCCGATTGCAACAATCGGACAGGTTTTCTATTTTATATCGGGAACGGTCATGGTCGTTCTTATGAGATTTACAAAGGAAAGAATACAGTTCGTAATCAACGGGCTGTTTTTTGTCGCGTATATAGCGCTGAGCGTTTCGGGCATTGAGCGTGGCGGACTTTTCGGGTTTGCGGTCGGCGTGTTAATTGCAAACGCGCTGAGAATGCTTTTAACCTTTGT
>JAILGO010000019.1 GCA_024696725.1 Eubacterium sp.
AGATTTTTTTATAAAAAAATAGTATATTTTAATTAATAGTTATTAATTCTTATATAAGCTTTAATAAAAAGGATTGAAAAATAATTTGTTTTAGTGCATAATATAGGGGACTTTTAGATTAAACACATATTTCTCAAAGGAGCTAATATATGAAATGTGCAATAATCCTTGCGGGCGGCAAGGGAACGAGAATGAAAAGCAATCTTCCCAAGGTTATGTGCGAGGTGCTTTTTGAACCGATGATTAACTACGTCGTGTCTGCGGTTAAGGAGGCTAACGTAGAGGATATCTGCGTTATCACCGGCTATAAGCACGAGGTCGTCGAGGAGCATTTAGCGAAGCTCGACCCCGAAATAAAGACCGCGCTTCAGGACCCGCAGCTCGGTACGGGCCACGCCGTAATGCAGGCTAAGGAGTTTATTAAAGCTCACCTCAGCGACGATATTCTTATTCTGAACGGCGACGGACCGCTTATGGACGCCGAAACGATTAACGACGCCTATAATTATCACAAGGCGAATAATAACGCGATTACTCTCGTAAGCGCCGTGGTCGACGACCCGACGGGAATCGGTCATATCCTGCGCGATAAAAACGGAACGCTTCTTCGTATAGTCGAGGATAAGGACGCAAACGAGGACGAGAAGGAAATAAGAGAGTGCAACGCCGGAACCTACTGGTTCAAGGGCGAGGATTTACTCTACGCAATAAACAATATTACCAATAAGAACGCCCAGAAGGAGTATTACCTTACCGACGCGCTTGAAATACTTATCAGAACGGGTAAAAACAAGGGCGCGTATATCTGTGCGGACAGCGAGGTAACTCTCGGCGCGAACGACCGCCGTCAGCTCAACGACCTCAATACCAGAATGCGCCGCAGCATAAACGATAAGCACATGTTAAACGGTATCGACATTCCCTGTACCGACGGCGTAATGATAGGTAAAAAGGTAAAAATAGGTAACTCAACTCAGATTTTACCTAATACGATTATTATCGGAAATACCGTAATCGGCGAGGACTGCGTTATCGGACCGAATACCTATATCAAGGACGGAAAAATCGGCAACGGCGTAATTCTCGATAACTGCAAAATCCTTGATTCAACTATCGAGGACGGCGTCGACTGCGGACCGTTCGTTAAGGTCAGAGCGGGCTCCGTGCTTAAAAAGGGCGTTCACGTCGGAAACTTCGTCGAGGTTAAAAATTCAATCGTCGGCGAGGGAACGAAGGCGGCTCACCTTACCTATATCGGCGACAGCGACGTCGGCGATGACGTAAACTTCGGCTGCGGTACCGTAACCTGTAACTACGACGGTAAGGTTAAGTCGCGCTGTAAAATCGGCGACGGAGCGTTTATCGGCTGTAACACTAATCTTATCGCTCCCGTCGAGGTCGGCGACAGAGCTTATATCGCCGCAGGCTCAACGATAACCGACGATATTCCCGCCGACGCGCTCTCGGTTGCGCGCTCGCGTCAGCACAATAAAGAGGGCTGGGTTATTACAAAGAAGCCCTATAAGGAAAAGAAAGAGAAAAAATAAAGGATAAACAAATGACGTTTAAAAAATCGAAGGCGCTTATCTGCGTCGCTTTGGCTGCGGTTATAACGGGAACTGCGCTTACCGCCTGCTCGTTCAGGCCCGAAGCTCCGACGGAGGCGACCGAAAGCGTTACCGCAGAGGCTACAACCGAAACAACAACCGAACCGACTACGGTTACAACAACCGAGAACACGGCGACTACCTTCCCCGAAAGCGAAACGAGAAAGATTTATAAAGGTCTTTCAAAGGATGAGGAGGGAAGCTACGATAACCTCGTGTCCTCGTATTCCACCTACTATCATTCCTACGACGTAACGAGAACCGAAAACCTTAAGAATTCGGTTAGGAAGATTAATAATATCGTTGTACCCGACGGTCAGGTGTTCTCGTTTAACCAGACCGTGGGAAAGCGTACCGTAACCGCAGGCTATAAGGAGGCGAAGGTTATCGCCGAGGGCGAGTTCGTTGACGGACTCGGCGGCGGCGTGTGCCAGGTAAGCTCTACTATCTTTGATGCGGTGCTCCGTGCGAACGTAAAAATCGTTGCGCGTACGTATCACAGCCTTGAAATCAGCTACGTTCCGCTCGGCGGCGACGCTACGGTTCAATGGAACAGCAAGGACTTTCAGTTTGAAAATAATCTCGGAACGGATATCAGACTTCAGATGTACTGCTCCGACGGAAAGCTCACCTGCGAGGTTTATTCCAAAAAGAAGGTTGACACCGGCGACGTTGATATAAGTATATTCCGCGACGGCTCAAGCTACGTGCTTGTCCGCAAGGTTAACGGAAAAGAGAATTACCGTACCGTAAGCCACTACAGCAAGCCCAAGCCGTCAACTACAAAGGCGACCACCAAAAAGGACGAGAAAAAAGACGAAAAAAAGGAAGAAAAAGAGGAAAAGACGACAAAGAAGGAAAAGGAAGAGACCACAAAGAAAAAGAAAGAAGAAACGACTAAAAAGGAAAAGAACGAAGGCTAAAGAAAAGGCAGGCTGTAAAGCCTGCTTTTTTTACAGATTGTTTCTCGCCCAGTGGAAAAGGTATTGCTGAGCTATGCCCTCTATTCCCTCAAAGCATTCGGGAAGACCGTCGGGATAGTATTCCATAACCCTTTTCATCCAAACGTCGACGGGAAACGCGGCGTAGAATTCAAAACCGAAAAGCAGAGCGCAGTTCGCTACCTTAACGCCGACGCCGTAGATGCCGAGAAGCTCTTTTCTTGCCTCCTCAAGCGGGAGGCTTTTTATTTTTGCAAGGTCGATTTTCCCCGAAGCGACGTCTTTTGAAAGCCGCTCAAGGTACTTTGCGCGGTAGCCCGTACCGAGAGCCTCGAAGTCCGCAACGGTAAGTCCCGAAAGCGCTTCGGCGCTCGGGAAGCTATAATAACCGTTACCTAAATCCTCGCCGTAAGCTCTGCACAGTCTTGATATAATCAGCTTGATTCTCTTAATGTTGTTCTGCTGACTGATAACGAAGGAGCAAAGCGCCTCCCAGCTTTCCTGATTGAGGATTCGGATACCGTAGTAGGCGTCAATCGTCGAGGACAGAAGGCTGTCGCTTTTCAGCCTGTCACAGATTTCCGCATAGTTGCGCTCAAGGTCAAAATAGTGAGCCCAGAAACCCGTAAAAGCCTCTTCCGGCGTGTTTTTGAAAACAAGTCCGCCGTCGCCGTTTTTATATATGTTTAAAAAATATCCGCCCGCGACGCCGCTGTAAGAGCCGTCCTCCTGCTTTTCCCACCTGAACGCCTGACCGCAGTCGAGCGTAAGGTCGAGGTTTAGGCAATCAACACCGCTTACGACTATATCGTTTCCGATTTTTTTCCAGTCCATTATGTACCTCTTATATCACTATTTGTAATATAGAATTATATCATTTTTCGCGACAGTTTTAAAGAGTGAAATAGCAAAATATACAAAAATTTATAACAAAATTGTAATGTTAAAAACTATGTGTAAAATGTTAAAAACCGGTTACAAACAACGCTGATATCAGTTTTCAACACCAAAAAAACACAGTAAATAGGCGGTTTTCGTAAAAGTTTTGCCCATTTTCCACCGACTTTTCCACACAGCAGAACGCGACTGCGTTATTACAAAGCGTTATTAATACCGTTTGTCAAGTATAAATTTCTTATCATTTTTTACAAAAATGAAAAATGGAAATTCTGAATAAAAATTCCAAAAAGGTATAACACTATTTGTATAAAAAGAAGGGGTGCGATTATGCTTAAAGGAATTAATAAGCAGATATTAGAGGTAACGAATACCGAGTCGCCGTATTTTGAAAAAATAATCTTTTTCGTGCGGCCCGAAAAAAGCTCGCTTCCCGAGCGCGAGCTGAAGAAGGAGGCGGCGGCTCTTTCGGAAAAAATAAAAAAGCCTCCGAGGTGTAAGCTTTCGCCGAAACGGGTTCTGAAAGGAGTTATGTTCGCAGCGCTCGGCGCTCACCTTTTTAATGGGATATATTGCATAACGGAAGGAGCATATAAGATGAATAATAATTTATATATTATTAAAAAAGCAGCTCTTACGGCGCTTGCGTTGATAATTGCCGTCGTAACGCCTCTTTCAGCCGGAGCGCTTTTTAACGCTGTAAGCGGAAAGACCGAAGAGTACGCTCTCTCGCGGTACGGCTCCACGGGCAGCGAGGTTACGAAAATTCAGAAAAAGCTTAAATCTCTCGGCTTCTACGGAGGAAGCGTGGACGGTATTTACGGAACAAAAACAAAAAACGCGGTAACGGCGTTTCAGAAAAGCTGCGGAATTACCGCCGACGGAATCGCGGGACCTCAGACGCTTCTCTATCTCGGACTCGGCGGCTCGGGCGGCGGAGGAGGCTACACCTCGACGGAGGTGAATTTGCTCGCTAAGGTAATATCTGCGGAAGCAAGGGGAGAAAGCTACGAGGGTCAGGTCGCCGTCGGCGCGGTTATCCTTAACAGAGTCGCGCACCCGTCGTTTCCCGATACCGTCAGCGGAGTGGTATATCAGAACGGAGCCTTCTCCTGCGTAAACGACAGCAACTGGTACGCCGCCGTAGCGGACAGCGCTAAACGAGCGGCACAGGACGCAATAAACGGGTGGGACCCGACGGGAGGCGCAATCTACTATCATAATCCCGCTAAAACAAGCAACGCGTGGATGCGTTTCCGTAAGGTTATAAAGGTAATCGGAAACCACTATTTCTGTATATAGACAACAGTCTATTATCTTGTTAAAAATACCTCCCCAATATATCGGGTTGCTTAACAGCGTTTACCAAGAGGCGTCGCAAGATGTAGTAGTTTTGTAACCGTTACCCGCTAAAAAGTTACAATTTGTAAAAAACGCGGTGCGCGATTTCTTTCAATTTTACCAAAAATTCACTTTTCTGCGTTAAAGCGTGAGCGTCGAAAACCACAACATTTGGGAAAACGTGGTCGGATATCGCCTAATACCTTATTTCGGTTTGTAGATTTTGCACAAAAATCTCAGATTTGAATTGTTGACAATTCACATTATTGTGCTATAATGCCCAATGTTTGACGTCCGCGGGAACGGATTTTGTGTCCGGTAAGAGACTCGCGGCCCATAATCAAAAGGAGACAAAGATGACTAACCAATCAATAGAGAGCGGTAAACGGTTTGCGAAAACCTTAACCGCCGCGTTAATTGCAGTTTTCGTCATAGTGTCAATATTTGCTTCGGTTGTATTTGCAGCCGACGGAAGCGAAACAAGAAACGTTAAAATTATTATTGACGCAGAAGAAACGACAGTTACAACTACTGAGACGGAACCTATCGAAATTCTCACGACCTCAGGTATCGCGCTTCAGGATACCGACAGACTTGATTTTTCGGGATATAACGAAACCGAAGGCGGAAGCATTGTAATTAACAGACTTAAAACAATTAATGTAGAACACAATAACGTTATCGAAAGCAAAAAGGTTTATGCTTTAACGGTAGGCGGAGCTTTAAGCGAAGCAGGCGTTAATATAGAAAAGAACGAAATGGCAGGCGCACCGCTTGACGCACCCGTTCTTGACGGTATGTTGATTAAAATTAAGCCGTATTTCACCGTAAAGCTTAAAGCGGACGGTAAAACGCAGAGCTTTAACGTTATCGAGGGTACGGTAGCCGACCTTCTTAAGAAGGCGGGCGTTACTCTTGACAGAGACGATTTTACAAAGCCGAAGCTTAATAAGAAGCTTAAGGCGGGTATGAGCGTAAAGGTTTACCGCGTAAGCTTTAAAAACAAGACCGTAACAAGAAAGATTAAGTTTTCAACAAAGATGATTGAAGACGAAGACCTTGAAATCGGAAAGACAAAGGTCGTTAAAAAGGGTAAGAACGGTAAAAAGAAAGTAACCTATAAGATTAAGTATATTAACGGCAAAAAGGTTAAGTCAACAAAGATTAACCAGGTAGTTACAAAAAAAGCCAAGAAAAAGGTTGTAAAGGTAGGAACAAAGACCGCAGAGGGCTACAAGGACGTCGAGCCTAACGGCGTAACCTCAAAGTGGGGCTACAGCGTCGGTCAGAAAATCAGCGGTAAGTATACTCACTACTGCGCGTGCGCTACCTGTAACGGAAGCAACAGCGGAACGACCTCAAGCGGCTACAGAATTTATAATGGTATGGAAAATCCGTACTATATCGCGTGTAACTGGCTTCCCACGGGAACGGTTATCAACGTCGACGGCGTTAACTACTGCGTAGTTGACAGAGGCGGCAGCGGACTTTCAAGAGTCGGAAGAATAGATATATTCACTCCCGAGGGACACGCAGCCTGCTACCGTTACGGAACGGGACCGTGCGAGATAACAATCGTACGCCTCGGCTGGTAAATAAAAAATAAGACCGAAGGATTTCCTTCGGCCTTTTTATTTTGCGTTTTATAAGTAATGCGCCCTTAACTCGTCGGCAGGGATTGCGGAAAGATATGCCGGCGCGATGTCGAATACCGTCATTGCTCCGGTTTTGCCCTCTGCATTGAGTCTTGCCGCCGCTCTCGCGTAAGCCGCGATAACAGAGCCCGTGAATTCGGGGTTTGAGTCGAGCTTCAG
>JAILGO010000020.1 GCA_024696725.1 Eubacterium sp.
GGACTCGTACCGCAGTATTTTACACTTCTCGCTTCGGCGGAAAGGCTTATGGAGCTTGAACAGCTTCCCGACGAGGCGGAGGCGGATACGGAAGCGGTAAATCCCGAAGAGGTTTACGCTTCGCTTAAAGAAATCTCCTTCGAAAACATTTCGTTTTCATACGACCGCGACATTATTCTCGACAACACCTCGCTCAGAGTTAAGAAGGGCGATTTTATCGCGATAATGGGAATCTCGGGTATCGGAAAGAGCACGCTTTTAAAACTCCTTCTCGGCGTATTCAAGGTTCAGGACGGTGAAATAAAGCTAATCTGTGAGGACGGCGAAATCCCCGTCAGCTACGAAACGAGACGGCTTTTCTCGTACGTTCCTCAGGGCAATTTTCTTCTCTCGGGAACTCTCAGGGAAAACCTTACCTTTATTAACTCCGGTGCGGGCGACGAAGAGATAGCCGAGGCGATAAGAATATCGTGCGCGGACGAGTTTATAAAGACTCTTCCCGACGGACTTGAAACCGTAATAGGCGAAAGAGGTATAGGACTTTCTGAGGGACAGCTTCAGCGTCTTGCAATCGCGCGCTCGCTTCTTTCAAATTCACCTATTATACTACTCGACGAGGCGACTTCCGCGCTTGACGAGGCTACGGAAAAGCGCTTTTTAACGAACCTCAAGGAATTAAACAACAAGACCTGCATTATTGTATCACACAAGAAGGCAGCGCTTGAAATATGCAACAAGCATATCGAAATAGTAGATTCAAAAATTGTTACGGAGGAAAAATAATGCTTTATACAAAATGGGGAGAGGACCTGAATAAGAACGCGCCTCTCAGCGAATATCCGCGCCCGCAGTTCAGACGCGACAGCTATATCAGCCTTAACGGAGAATGGGCGCTCGCCTTTACCGAGGGCGAGGAAATTCCGAAAAGCTTCGGATATAAAATTACCGTTCCGTTTTCTCCCGAATGTCCGCTTTCGGGAGTCAACAGAGTTTTAAAGGCTGAGGAATGCCTCGTTTACGAAAAGAAATTCACCCTCCCCAAGGGCTTCAACGAGGGAAGAGTTTTCATTAATTTCGGCGCAGTCGACCAGATAGCAAAGGTCGTTTTAAACGGCGTTCTTATCGGCGAGCACCACGGAGGCTACACCCCGTTTACTCTTGAGCTTACCGACGCTCTCGCTGACGGCGAAAACACTCTTAACGTAATCGTACGGGATTTGTGCGAGGCTAACGAGTATTCGCGCGGAAAGCAAAAGACAAAGCGCGGCGGTATCTGGTATTCCCCACAGAGCGGTATCTGGCAGAGCGTATGGCTTGAAAGCACGCCTGAGGAATACATCAAAAGCGTAAGAATTACCCCCGACTTCGACAACGAGCAGGTAAGCTTTGAATTCGACGGCGCAGACGGAGTTCAGATTACGGTTTACGACGGCGGTGAAATTATTGCCGACACAACCGATACTACCGTTAAGCTTCCGTCATTTAAAGCCTGGTCACCCGAAAGCCCGTTCCTCTATGACGTTACTTTTAAGTACGGTAAGGACAGGGTTAAGTCTTATTTCGGTATGCGTAAATTCTCGACGGGTACCGACGGAAACGGCGTGCCGAGACTGTTCTTAAATAACAAGCCATACTTCCACAACGGACTTCTTGACCAGGGCTACTATCCCGACGGCTTCCTTACTCCGCCGTCGAACGAGGCTATGGAATTCGACATTAAAACCGTTAAGGACTGCGGCTATAATATGCTCAGAAAGCATATTAAAATCGAGCCTATGCTCTGGTATCATTACTGCGACGTTAACGGAATTTTAGTATGGCAGGATATGATTAACGGCGGCGGCGTATACGGACTTGAGGTAAGCGGAATACCGTTCGTCGGAATCAATCTTAACGATTCAAATTATAAGATTTTCAAGCGCACAAACGAAAAAGCCCGCGAGCTCTACTATAAGGAGCTTCGCGAGATGGTTGACGCGCTTTACAACTGTCCGTGTATCGCGCTTTGGGTTCCGTTTAACGAGGGCTGGGGACAGTTTGATTCAGCCAAGGCGTATAACCTGCTTAAAGAGTGGGACAAGACGCGTACCGTCGACAGCACGTCGGGCTGGCACGATAACGGAGTAACCGACGTTATTTCAAAACACATTTATTTCACTCCGATAGTTGTAAAGCAGGGCGAAAGACCGTGGCTGCTTACTGAATTCGGCGGCTTCTCAATCCGCGTTAAAGGTCACACCTTCAATAACAAAATGTTCGGATATAAGATTTATAAGACTAAAGAGGGCGTAACCAGGGCGTACTCCAAGCTCTTTAACAAAACGATTATTCCCCAGATTCCGAAGGGACTTTCCGCTACGGTATACACTCAGGTAACGGACGTTGAGGACGAGCTTAACGGTCTTATGACCTACGACAGAAAGGTTCTTAAAATAGATAAAGAAGTTTTAAAGGAAATCAACTCAAGAGTTAAATTATAAGAAGGAAAAAACTATGAAGCAGTTAGAAATCAAAGACGGTCTTAAAGCGACAATTAAAACGAACAGAGGCGATATGAGCTTTGTGCTTTTCCCCGAAACAGCGCCGAAGGCAGTCGAAAACTTTACAACACACGCAAAAAACGGATATTACGACGGACTTATTTTTCACCGCGTAATCAGGGACTTTATGATACAGGGCGGCGACCCGAACGGAACGGGTACGGGCGGTCAGTCAATATGGGGTGTGCCTTTTGAGGACGAGTTCAGCGTTGACGCTCACAATTATTACGGCGCGCTTTCAATGGCGAACGCAGGTCCCGGTACAAACGGCTCGCAGTTCTTTATTGTTCAGGCAAAGACCGCGCCCGCTCAGATGCTCGAGCAGATGGAGGAGCTGACGGACAGAGGCTACCCGAGGGAGTGTATTGATAATTACAGGGCTGTCGGCGGTACGCCGTGGCTCGATTATCACCACACGGTATTCGGTCAGCTTATCGACGGCGCAGACGTGCTCGAGGACATCGCCGCTGTACAGACGGGAATGAGCGACAAGCCGGTTCACGACGTTATTATCGAAACAATCGAAATCAGCGAATAGGCAATAAAAAAAGAACGGACGGCGTCCGTTCTTTTTATTATGTAATTATTCCTCTGCTGCTTCCTCAGCGGGAGCTTCCTCAGCGGGAGCTTCCTCAGCAGGAGCTTCTTCAGCAGGAGCTTCTTCAGCGGGAGCTTCCTCAGCAGGAGCCTCTTCAGCAGGAGCTTCCTCAACGGGAGCTTCTTCAACGGGAGCTTCCTCAACGGGAGCCTCTTCAGCAGGAGCCTCTTCAACGGGAGCTTCCTCAGCGGGAGCCTCTTCAGCAGGAGCTTCCTCTTCCTCTTCGGGAAGGAGAGACTTAATAGAGAGTGAAACGTGCTTATTCTCAATGTCGATATCAATGATTTCAGCCTTAACGATTTCACCTATCTTAAGTACGTCCTGAGGAGCGTTAATTCTCTTTCTTGCAATCTCGCTGATATGAATAAGACCGTCAACTGTCGGAAGGATATTAGCGAACGCGCCGAAGGTAGCGAAGCTAACGATTCTCGCGTCAACGACTGTTCCGATAGGATAGTCGCGCTTCATAACCTCCCACGGGCTGTCCTCAAGCTTCTTGAAGCCGAGAGAAATTCTCTTCTCGCCGTTTTCAAGCTCTTTAAGGGATTTAATAGTTACCTCAACGGTATCGCCTACCTTAACAACCTCGCTCGGGTGCTTGATTCTTGACCACGAAAGCTCTGAAATGTGAATCATTCCGTCGATTCCGCCGAGGTCAACAAATGCGCCGTAAGAGGTAAGAGACTTAACCGTACCGGTAATCTTCTGGCCTTCTTCAAGAGTTGCCCAGAGAGCTTCCTCTTTTTCCTTACGCTCTGCGTCAGCTACAACCTTGATTGAGCCGACTGCCTTTCTCTGCTCGGGATTAACCTCGATAACCTTGAAGCTTACGGTCTGGCCGTTAAGCACGTCAAGATTTTCGTTACGTCTCAAGCCTGTAAGAGAAGCGGGAACAAAAATTCTTGTACCCTTAGTTGTTACGAGAACACCGCTGCGGACAATCTTTGAAACAACGCCCTCAAGAATCTCGCCGGACTCTTTAGCGGCAACAATATCGTTCCAGCCTTTTGACGCATCGAAGAGACGCTTCGAGAGCTTAAGCACGCCCTCCTGGTCGTCTGTCTTCATAATGATAAGATTAATCTCATCACCGATTGCAACAACATCCTCGCACTTAGTAATCGGTTCAGCCGAAAGGTCTTCAAAAGCGACAACGCCTGTCTGCTTTCTTCCCTTAACGTCGACATAAACCTCGGTAGGTGTAATGGCAACAACCGTTCCCGTTACAACCTTACCGTTGTCATTTTCCTTAAAAGATTCATTAAGCATTTCTTCAAAGGATGCCTCACCATCAGCAGATGCTTCGACAGCAGGCGTAGTTTCAGCCGTTTCAGCGATTTCTGCTGTCTCCACAACTTCTGCAGTTTCGGCTGAAGCTGTTTCAACTTCCTTTTCTTTAATTTCTTCGGACATGGTTTTGAGTACCTCCTTGATAATTACCGAGGGTGTCGAAGCCCCGGCAGTAACACCGACACACCTTAAGCCCGTAAAGTCGATGCTCTTAAGCTCGTCAGCCGTTTCGATAAGATACGACGGACAGTTAGCCTCGCAGACCTCTTTAAGCTTACAGGTATTCGATGAGTGGCGTCCGCCTATAACCACCATTGCGTCAGCTTTTGACGAAATCTCGCTTGCTTCGCTCTGGCGCTCAGACGTCGCATTACATATTGTATCAAAAATTTTACAGTTTGTACATACCTTTTTTATTATTTTCTCACATTTTTTCCATTCTTTTTGTGAAAAAGTGGTCTGAGATACCCAAATTAAGTCAGAATTCTTGTCAAATTCTTTATTCTGTAATAATTTTAACAGTTCTTCTTCACTGTTAAACACGTAAAAAGGCGCTCTGCAATAGGAGCAAATGCCCTTTACCTCGGGGTGATTCTTATC
>JAILGO010000174.1 GCA_024696725.1 Eubacterium sp.
TTATGGCGATTGAGGAGACACCGAAAATCAAATATAAAAACCTTAAGTTTTTTATCAGCGCTATCGGATTAGTGCTCGTTTTTTGTTTGATATTCAACACTATTTCGAGAATTGTCGTTCATCCTCACGATGAAAAAGGCTTTTCGATGGTAGGAAACTATTATGAAGAGGAGGAAAACTCGCTCGACGTGGTTTTCATCGGCTCGAGTACGACCTACGCCGCGTGGAATCCGATTATCGCGTGGAAGCAGTTCGGAATTACCGCCTACGGCCTTACTACGCCCGACCAGCCTCTTTACGCGGCAAAGTATCTCTGTAAGGAAGCGCGCAAAACGCAACCCGACGCGCTGTATATCTTTAACCTCGTTACGCTTTGTCAGTATTTCGACGAGGACCCGTATTTCGCCTTCCACGCTCTGCTCGACTATATGCCGCTTTCATGGAACCGCATTATGATTGCAAAGTCAATCTGTGATACGATGGGCTACGAATACAAGGATAATATCGAGCTGTTCATTCCGCTTGTAAGGTATCACGAGCAATGGAAGGACTGGGACGCTAAATATCTCAATAAAAAGCTCGATACCGTAAGAGGCGTCGCTCACTACACGCGATTTCTCACAAAGGTTGACGACGTAACCGAGAACTTTACGTATACTCCCGACGTTGTTGACTTCAAGCCTGAGCACGAAACGCTGAGAACCTGTATTAAAGAGCTTCTCGCCTATCTTAAAGAGGAAAACGTAAACGCTATGTTTATCACTACGCCGACAGCCGGCAAGGAGCACGACGTTTACGGATACATCAATAAAGCGGTCGAGATGACCCGCGAGGCAGGCTTTACCGTTCTTGATATGCAGAGCAGGGAAAAGCTCGACGAAATAGGAATAGACATAACGCGCGATTTCTATAATATGAGCCACCTCAACGTTCACGGCTCAATGAAAATGACGAAGTATCTCGGAAAGTACATCGTTGACGAGTACGGCTTTAAAAACAAGAACGGCGACAAGTCGTATTCGGCGGGCGCAAGCTGGGACCATTCGTACAACAACTATATTAAAAAAATCAAGCCGTACGTGCTTGAACAGGAATACACGTTTAAAACCGATAATCATTTTATCTGTCCGAAAATCAGGCTCGAGAGCGTAAATGGCACCGAGGTAAAGCTTTTCTGGCATAAGGCTGAGGGCGCCGACGGTTACGCTATATACAAAAAATCTGACAAAAAGCTGCCTTACGAGCTCGTTACACAGGGTGAGCTTTCCGATTTAACCTACACGGATAAGGGCGAAAAGGGTAAGACTTATACCTATATCGTGGTTGCCTATAAGGGCAGCGGCGACAAGCAGGTCTGGAGCACCTACAACCCCAGAGGAACAGAAGCTGTTATCCCTAAGTAATCGCAGAATTCGTGCAGAAAGGCAGAAGAAATTATGAGTTATCAATCCGTAGGATTTCTTGTTTTCTCGCTGGCGGTACTGATTATCTATTATATCTGCGGCGAGATTTCGGGAAAGCTTCAGAAATACATATTGCTTGCAGGAAGCTTAGCTTACTACTGCATAGCCGGAACTAAATATCTCCCCTTCCTTCTCGGAACGCTCGTTATAACCTTCGTTTCGGGACTGCTTATGGACAGGCTTTATAAAAAAAGCGACGAAAAGCTTTCCGCGTGCAAAGAGCTTGCCGAAAAGAAGGCGGTAAGAAAAAAGACTAAATTCAAAGCAAGACTGATACTTAATCTCTCTATGGTTATACCCGTAGGACTTCTCGTTTTATGTAAGTATCTCGGCTTTATTATCAAGAACGCAAACGCCGTAATGAGAATAGCAGGCGTCGGAAAGCAGTTTGAGGTTATCAGGCTTATACTTCCTATCGGTATCTCGTTTTATACCTTTATGGCGCTGAGCTACATTCTTGACATTTACTGGAAAAGATATAAGGCGGAGAAAAACTTTATTAACTACGCCGCGTATCTTACCTACTTCCCCCATATAGTTCAGGGTCCTATCGACAGATACGACAAGTTCAATAATCAGATTAAGGACGGCGTCCGCTTTAACCCCGATTTTATAAGAAGCGGCGTAATGCTTATAGTATGGGGCTTCTTTAAAAAGATAGTTATCGCCGACAGGCTGACCCTTTTCGTCGACGAAATTTTCAATCATTATCAGGAGTATCACGGCCTGATTATCATACTCGCAACTATGGCGTATTCAATTCAGATTTACGCCGATTTCTCGGGATGTATAGATATCGTTTCGGGCGTATCCGAGTGCTTCGGAATAAAGCTCGCCGAAAACTTCAACCATCCCTATTTCTCGCGTACAATGCTTGAATTCTGGAGACGCTGGCACATCTCGCTTCAGGAGTGGTTCAAGGATTATATCTACTTCCCCGTTTCAATGAGCGGCTTTGTAAAGGGAGTAAAGAAAAACGCCAAAAATCACGGCCATAAGAAATTCGGAGAGCTGTTCGCAAGCTGCTTCCCGATAGCTGTCGTATGGGTAGTTACGGGACTCTGGCACGGCTCGAGCTGGAAGTTCGTCGCGTGGGGAATGTTCCATGCCGTCGTCCTTATTTCAAGCAAGGTATTTGAAGAAACCAACGCAAAAATCACTAAGGCGCTGAAAATCAATACGGAATCCTGGAGCTTCGCTCTTTTCCAGATGTTCAGAACGTTTATGATTTGCTGTGCGGGACGTATTTTCTTCAGAGCGCCGAGGCTTTCAGCCTCTCTCGGCATACTTAAAAACATATTCAATCAGGGCTTCGGCGTAGAGTATTTCGGCTCGGAGCAGCTTGTATCCTACGGTCTCGATTTACGCGACCTTCACCTCGTTATTTTCGCTATCATCGTTCTTCTTGTAGGAGATATCCTTCAGGAGAAGATGAACGTTCGCGAAAAGCTTATTAAGGAAAACAGCTTCTGGCTTCGCTGGGCGCTTATACTGTTAGGCGTATTCGCCGTAATTATCTTCGGTATTTACGGTCCCGGCTATGACGCAAGCGCGTTTATTTATCAGGAATTTTAATAAAAAGGAGAAATAAAAAATGGAAGAATTACTTGAAATGCTTAAGGAAAAATTCCCGAGTATTGACTTTGAAAACGAGAAGCAGCTCTATGAAAAGGGTCTGCTCGACTCCGTCGCGGTTGTTGAAATCGTATCCGAAATCGAGGATATGTTCGACGTATCCGTATCTATGGAGTACATTCAGCCGAAATACTTCGAGTCGGTTGAAGCAATGTGGGAAATGATTGAGGAGCTCTCTTAATGGTAAAATCCGTTGTTGAGGCGGTACTGGAATACGCGAAAACTCAGGGCGATAAGCTCTGTCTTGCCGACGACGAATACAGTGTCACCTATTCTCAGTACGCCGAAAAAATAAAGAAAACTGCCTCGTACCTTCAGAGCCTCGGCTTTAAAAAGTACGATAAGGCGGTTGTTGAGGCGTGTCAGACGGTCGATTATCTCGCGCTTGAGCTTGCTCTTCAGCTCGTCGGCGCAATCTTCGTTCCGATGGAGCATAACTGCGCGATTGAAAAAATCGACGAGCTCGCCGAAAGGGTTAACGCGAAAGCGGTCATAAGCGTAAACGGCGGAAGCAAATCCGAAAACGACCTCACCTTCGAGGCTCTGATTAGCGGCGTTAACGAAAGCGCTCCGCTTGAAAGCTATACGCTTCCGAAGGGCGACGAGGTGAGCGAAATCCTCTTCAGCACCGGCACTACGGGCAAGGAAAAGGGTATCGTTTTAACTCACGCTAACGACATAGCTCTCGCCGAAAACGTTATGTACGGCGTAGGAATCAGGAGCGATAATGTCGAACTTATCCCCTCGCCGCTTAACCATTCGCACGGGCTGAGAAGATATTACGCTAATATGGTAATGGGCGCTTCGGTGGTTGTTCTCGCAAGCGTTCTTAACCTTATGAAATTCTTTGCCGTAATCGAGGAATACGGCGTTACGGCTATTGACCTCGTTCCCACTGCGCTTACGGTTATTCTCAAGCTGTCTAAAACAAAGCTCGGAGAATACAGGGACACTCTTCGATATATCCAGTTCGGCGCCGCTCCGCTTATGGACAGCGATAAGGAAAAAATCTGTGCTATGCTTCCGAACACAAGGCTTTATAACTTCTACGGAAGCACGGAAAGCGGATGCACAATTATCTATGATTTCAACGTTGAAAACAGTAAGAAAAACTGTATCGGCAAGCCTGCGCACAATACGGAAATCCTTATAGTTGACGAAAACAGAAAGCCCATCGAAAGCTCAGCCGATAACACCGGTCTTTTAGCAACGAAGGGCAGTATGAATATGAGCGGCTACTATGAGGACGAGGAAGAGACGAAGTCGGTTCTTATCGACGGCGTCGTTTATACGAACGACATCGCGTATTTTGACGCGGACGGCGACGTTATCCTTCTCGGCCGTCAGGGCGCCGTTATAAACACGGGCGGAAAGAAGGTCGCTCCCGACGAAATCGAAAACGCCGCGAAGCAGATTAAGGGCGTTATCGACTGTGGCTGTATTCCCGTTGACGACGAAATGCTCGGTCAGGTTCCGAAGCTTTTCGTTCAGACGAGAAGTAAAGAAAAATTCGACCCCGTGTTCATCAGAAA
>JAILGO010000185.1 GCA_024696725.1 Eubacterium sp.
AAGATTAAAGTCAATAAAAAAGTTGTAAAAAAAATAAAGGGAATTAATAAAATATGTTATATATAGTAAATGGAACGAATAAATCTGTCGAAGGAGGTTAAGTTTTGAATATAAGAGAAATCTGTGAGAATAATGAAAAAAAGATTCTCAGCGGGAAAGCGTGCCTATCCTCTGAATCGCGCGGACGCAGCGTTTATGAGGAACCCGACGAAATTAGAACCTGCTTTCAGCGTGACAGAGACAGAATAATTCACTGTCAGGCGTTCAGACGTCTTAAGCATAAAACTCAGGTTTTTCTCGCGCCGAGCGGCGACCATTACAGAACACGCCTTACGCACACTCTCGAGGTCTCTCAGATTGCAAGGACCGTATCGAGAGCGCTTCAGCTTAACGAAGATTTGACCGAGGCTATCGCTCTTGCGCACGATTTAGGACATACCCCCTTCGGCCACGCGGGCGAAAGAGCTCTCGACTCCTTAAACCCCGACGGCTTCAGGCATTACGTTCAGAGCGTAAGGGTAGTCGAAAAGCTTGAGAAAAACGGTAAAGGTCTTAATCTTACCGACGAGGTTAAAAACGGTATTCTCTGTCATACCAAGGGAGAGGACGCCTATACCCTCGAGGGTCAGATAATAAGACTTGCCGATAAGATTGCATATATTAATCACGATATCGACGACGCAGAGCGCGCAGGCGTATTAAGCGAGGAGGACATTCCGCTTGAGCTGAGGATAAAGCTCGGTATGTCAAAAAGCGGGCGTATTAATAATATGGTGCTTGACGTGATTAATAACAGTAACGATAAAATATTAATGAGCGACGATATGTGGCAGCTTTTTAATGAACTTCACGACTTTATGTTCTATGCCGTTTATAAGAATCCCGTATGTAAAAGCGAGGAGGTAAAGGCTGTCGCCATGATTGAACGCCTCTACGATTATTATATAAAAAACATTGATGAATTGCCTTCGGAATACCGTAACATAGCCGAAAAGGAATCGAAGGAAACAGCCGTCTGCGATTATATCGCAGGAATGAGTGACACATATTCGGTAAGGATGTTTAATAAAATCTATGTTCCGATGTTCTGGATTGAATAACGAGGAGATGTAAATATGGCTCTTCCTGATAGCTTTCTTCAGGAACTAAAACTTAAAACAGATATCGAGGACGTTATTTCGTCTTACGTAACGCTGAGAAGGCGCGGCTCGACCTGTACGGGACTTTGCCCGTTTCATAACGAAAAAACGCCTTCCTTTACGGTTTATACCGATACTCAGTCATTTTACTGCTTCGGCTGCGGCGCGGGCGGCGACGCGATAACTTTCGTTAAAAAAATCGAAAACCTTGATTATTTCGACGCCGTTAAGCTTCTCGCTCAGCGGGCGGGTATTCAGATGCCGGAGGACGGCTACGACGATTCGCTCGGTAAAAAGCGCAGAGCTATTCTTGAAATTAACCGCGAAGCGGCACGTTTTTATTACAGCTATATGATGTCCGAAGAAGGAAAAGCAGGACTGAGATATTTTACCGAAAGAGGACTTACGGGTAAAACGCTGAAAAAATTCGGACTCGGCTACGCGCCTAACGAATGGGACAGGCTTCTTAAGCATCTTAAGGAAAAAGGCTATTCGATAGGCGATATGCTTGAAGCGGGAGTTGTTGCCCGTTCAAGAAAGGGAACCTACTACGACTTCTTTAAAAACAGAGCGATGTTCCCGATTATTGATATACGAGGTAACGTCGTCGGCTTCAGCGGAAGAATTATCGACGATTCCGATAAAAGAAAATATATTAATACGGGCGAAACGCTTGTATATAAAAAAACAAATGAGGTTTTCGGACTTAATATCGCCAAGGACAGCGGCTCCGACGCGCTGATTTTATGCGAGGGTAATATGGACGTCGTCGCTATGAATCAGGCAGGCTTTACTAACTGTATCGCAGGCTGCGGAACCGCCCTTACAAGCGAACAGGTAAGACTTATAAGCCGCTACGCTAAAGAGGTAATACTCTGTTACGATAACGACGACGCCGGACGCAAGGCGCTGAATAAGGCGATTACGCTTTTTGAGAAAACCGACCTTAAAATACGTATACCCTCGCTTCGCGGAGGTAAGGACCCCGACGAGATTATTAAAAATCTCGGCGCCGACAGATTCCGTGCAATGCTCGATTCCTCGTCTAACGAGATAGAATACGCGCTGCTTAATCTCAGAGCGGAATACGATTTGCGCTCAATTCAGGGTAAGAACGATTTTATGAATTCCGCTATAAAGCTGCTTGCGCGCTGTACTCCGATTGAACAGGATTTATATCTCTCAAAGCTCTGTGAGGAGCTGAAGGTAGAAAAGCAGAGCGCAAAAGCTCAGTTAAAGCAATATAAGCGCGTTTCCGAAAGAAACGGATATTCGAGAAACCAACATCGCGAGCTTTCGGAGAAAATGAGAGCGGAGCATAAAGAGAGCTATGAAAAATCCGTTTCAACGAGAAAGATAAAAGCGGAGGACAGGCTTATCGCTCTGCTTATGAGATATCCCGATTGCCTTAAATATGCTGAAAGCTTTGAACGTGAGCGTTTAACGGCGGGCTTTATTCGTAAGGTCTATGATATTACCGAAAGACTTATAAACGATTCGGTACCTACCGATTTTATACATTATTCGGAGCAACTTACGGATTCCGAGCTCGGACGCTTAACGGGAATTGTCGCCCGTTCAAGCGAAAGCCTGAATCCTAAAATGGAGTTTAGGGATTGCCTTAAGGTTATTAACGAGGAATTTGAAAGCGCCGAAAGCGTCAATAATGCGGACTTAAACGATGATGAAACGTTTTTGAGCCGTTTAAATAAACTAAGTAATAATTAGTTCGGAGGAGAACAGATATGGAAAAGAAGGAACAGACAAATACGCAGATGACGGCTGAGGAAAAGAAAATAAACGCTTTTAAAAAGCTTGTCGAGCGCGGTAAGTCACAGGGCAATCTTTCTGCACAGGAAATTGATACGGTTATCGTAGAAATGGACCTTGACGTCGAGGAGCTCGAAAAACTCAACGATATGCTCGAGGCTGCTAACGTTACCATTATCGACGATTTTTCCGCAGAGGCGCTCAGCGGTATTCCTCTCGAGGTTGACCTTCCAAAAGAAACCGACGCGGTTGATACTATTGCCGTTAACGATAACGCAAATATGGACGACCCCGTAAAGGTATATCTTAAGGAAATCGGTACGATTCCGCTTCTTACGGGCGAAGAGGAGCAGGTTCTCGCTATGCAGATTGCCGACGGCGACGAAAAGGCTAAGAAGAAGCTTGCCGAGGCTAACCTGCGTCTCGTTGTAAGTATAGCTAAGCGCTATCTCGGAAGAGGTATGCAGTTCCTTGATTTAATTCAGGAGGGTAATCTCGGTCTTATCAAGGCTGTTGATAAGTTCGATTATAACAAGGGCTTCAAGTTCTCAACCTACGCTACCTGGTGGATTAGACAGGCTATAACAAGAGCTATCGCCGACCAGGCAAGAACGATAAGAATCCCCGTTCACATGGTTGAAACAATCAATAAGGTTAAAAAAGCTAAATCTCAGCTTCTTCACGAAAACGGTCACGACGCGACTCCCGAAGAAATAGCCGAGCATCTTAATATGCCCGTCGATAAGGTAAGAGAAATCTTAAGGGTAGCTCAGGACCCCGTTTCGCTTGAAACTCCTATCGGCGAAGAGGAAGACAGCCATCTCGGCGACTTTATCCCCGACGACGACGCTCTCGCTCCTGCCGACGCGGCTTCAATGAGTCTCCTTAAGGAGCAGCTTGCCGAGGTGCTTAAAACGCTCACTCCGAGAGAGGAAAAGGTACTCTCGCTTCGTTTCGGTCTTGAGGACGGAAATCCTAAAACGCTTGAAGAGGTAGGAAGAGAGTTCAACGTAACGCGTGAGCGTATCCGTCAGATTGAGGCGAAGGCTCTGCGTAAGCTCCGCCACCCGAGCAGAAGTAAGAAGTTAAAGGACTTTTTGGATTAATGGATAAGAAAAAAATTGACAGAATAAACGAGCTTGCGAGAAAAGCAAAAACTCCTGAAGGGTTAACTGAGGAGGAAATTGCCGAACAGAAAATTCTGCGCCAGGAATATGTTAATTCATTTAAGGCGAGCCTTATCGCGCAACTTGAAAATACGTACGTCGTTGATGAAAACGGTAAAAAAAGAAAGTTAGGACGAAAGAATAACGATGTCTAAGTTAATTATAATTGAAGGTCTCGACGGCTCGGGTAAATCTACTCAGACCGCGCTTCTTGAGAAATATCTTGAGAGCAGGGGAGTTGACTATAAAAAAATCAAGCTTCCCGATTACGAAAGCCCGTCGAGTACGCTTGTTAATATGTATCTCGGCGGCGAGTTCGGAAAAAACGCCGACGACGTTAATCCCTATGCCGCGGGCGCCTTCTATGCCGTTGACCGTTTTGCCTCTTATAAGCTGAAGTGGAAGAGTGATTATGAAAACGGAACGCTTATTCTCGCCGACAGGTACGCGACCTCGAATTCTATATATCAGATGGAAAAGCTTCCCGAAAGCGAGTGGGAAGGCTATCTCGAATGGAGCGCGGATTTTGAGTACAATAAAATCGGAATTCCTGCTCCCGACCTCGTAATCTATCTCGATATGCCGATAGAAATATCTCAGCGGCTTATGACCTCGCGTTACAGCGGCGACGAGAAAAAAAAGGACGTCCACGAGAGCAATACCGTCTTTCTTGAAAACTGCAGGCGCTCCGCGCTTTACGCAGCCGAAAAGCTGGGCTGGGCGGTAATTCCGTGCAGCGACGGAATAAATCCGCTATCTATTGAGGAAATACATAAAGCTATTATTGCTGTTGTTGAAAAGGAAATAAACAATGCTTGATTTTAAATTACCTGAACTCAGCGATAAACGCTGGGTCGACGAATGTCTTAAGCACGCGGGTTCAATAAGCTGTGAATACACCTTCGGAAATACTTTTATATGGCAAAAAGTTTACGGTACGGAAATATGCAGATATAAGGACTTTTTTATCTGCGCCTGGTCGTTTGACGGAAGTCCGGCTTACTCTCTGCCTCTCGGGGAAGGAGATTTTACCGACGCCGTTAATCAGATTATAAACGACGCGAAAGAGCGTGGGGTAAAGGCAAGAATTTACGGTGTTACTTCGGGTTATCTCGATATGCTCCGTGAATCGTTTACGGGTAAATTTAAGTATAAATTCAATGACGCGTTTAGTGACTATATTTACCTTACGGAAAAAATGGCGCTTCTCAGCGGAAAAAAGTACCACGGAAAAAGAAATCATATTTCTAATTTTAAAAAGAATAATCCCGACTGGAAATTTGAGCTGATTACCCGTGATAATATCGGCGATTGCATTGAACTTCATAAAAGGTGGCTCGATGAAAAAGACGGAAGCAGTAACGAGGACTATACCGAGGAGCTGTCCGCAGTTCTGACAGCGTTTGAAAGTTATGAGGAACTCGGCTTCGTAGGCGGACTTATCCGCGTTAACGGCGAGGCTGTCGCCTATACGATGGGCGAGCCTCATCCGGCTTCGGATTGCTTTGTAACACATTTTGAAAAAGCTGTTTCCTCGGTGCAGGGCGCTTACGCGATTATCAATCAGGAGTTTACAAGGAATTGCCTTCTCCCGTACAAGTATGTAAACAGGGAAGAGGATTTGGGAATAGAAGGTCTTCGCCGCGCGAAGCTCTCCTATAATCCCGAGATTATTCTTGAAAAGGGTGTAGCTGTTTATAATGATTAGGTATACCGATAATGCCGGTGAAATAATAACCGTGTGGAAGGAAGCCTTCGGCGATACCGAAGGGGAAATACGATTTTTTATAGAAAATCTTAAGCGCGGTAAATGTCTCGCTTATTATGAAGAGGATAAGATAGCTTCGCTGATGTATATTGTTGAATGCAGCGCCGACGGCGAAGACTCAAATTATATCTATGCCGCCTGTACGCTTAAATGCTGCATGGGAAAAGGCATTATGAGCGCGCTTCTTGAATAT
>JAILGO010000193.1 GCA_024696725.1 Eubacterium sp.
TTCCGATAATTCGTTCGACGGCGTAGATTCCTGCGCTAAGCTTTGCGAGGGTTGTATAAATAACGGCGGTATAGCAATAGCTATTACCGACCATCTTGATATAGATGACCCTGAGCTTGATGTCGACGAATTTGTAAAGAATCAATTTGAAGATACTTTAAACGCTAAAATTGACTTCAAGGGAAAGCTTGCCGTACTTCAGGGAATAGAGCTCGGACAGGGGATATACAGAAAAGAGCAAAGCGAGGAGCTTCTTGATAAATACAGATATGACTACGTTCTCGGCGCTATACATAATCTTGATAATATGAAGGATTTCTATTATCTTGATTATACAGAGTATGATGTAGACGATTTGCTTAGAAGGTATTTTGATGCAGAGCTTGAGCTTGCAAAATGGAACAGAACGGACTCGCTCGCTCACCTTACTTATCCTTTAAGATATATAATAGGGAAGTATAAAATGAGCGTCGATTTAACTAAGTACGATGGAGTAATTAATGAGATTTTCGAGACGCTTATAAGAAATAAAAAAGCTCTCGAGCTCAATGTGTCAAGTTTATTTAACTATCATTTCGATACAATGCCGTCGAAGGAGTATATTAAGCGGTTTCACGATATGGGCGGAAAATACGTTACCGTCGGTTCGGATTCTCACTATGCGGATAAGGTATGTTTAGGAATAGATAAAGGCTTTGATATACTAAAAGAGTGCGGATATGAGCACTTTACGATTTTTGTCGGTCATGAGCCGTGGCTTATGCCGTTAAGGTAGGAGGATATTATGGACAGATTATTATATTTACTTGAAAATAATCCGAGACTTTCGGATTCAGAGCTTGCTGTTATGCTCGGCGTCAGCGAGGACGACGTAAAAGAACAGATTAAGCTTTATGAGGACACGGGAATAATTAAGGGATATAAAGCGATAATTGATAAGGAAAAAGCTCAGGCGCAGACCGTAACCGCTCTTATCGAGATTAAGGTTCAGCCTAAATTCGGTCACGGTTTTGATAATATAGCCGAAAGAATATCTCAGCTCGACGAGGTTGAGAGCATATATCTTATGAGCGGCGGATATGACCTTTGCTGTATAGTCAGCGATAAGTCGTTTCAGGAGGTTGCTATGTTCGTGGCTAAGCGCCTTTCGCCTCTTGAGGACGTTATGTCTACAACAACTCATTTTATACTTAAAAAGTATAAAGAGCAGGGTATTCTCTTTACGCCTAAACAAAAGGACGACAGGGGGACTATCTCGCTGTGATTAATTACGACAGATTTATCAATAAATCTCTTGCTGACGTAAAGCCGTCGGGAATCAGACGCTTTTTCGCTATTGCTGAGGAGATGGATAACGTTATATCTCTCGGCGTAGGCGAACCTGATTTTAAAACGCCGTGGCACATCAGACAAAACGGTATTGATTATCTCGAGCAGGGAAGAACAAGGTATACCGCTAATGCGGGTATGATAGAATTAAGGCGGGAAATTTCTAATTTCTACGCCCGAAAATACCTTATAAAATACAATCCCGATAACGAGATACTTGTTACCGTCGGCGGCAGCGAGGGAATAGATATGGCGTTAAGGGCTATAATAACTCCCGGTGACGAAGTGCTTGTCGTTGAACCGTCATTTGTATGTTATAAACCGATTACAGAGGTCTGCGGAGGTACTGCTGTACCGCTTGTAACTACCGAAGAAAACAGCTTTAAATTAACTGCTGAGGAATTAGAGAACGCTATTACCGATAAAACGAAAGTGCTTGTTCTTCCTTTCCCGAATAATCCTACGGGCGCAATTATGACTGAAAGCGAACTTAAAGCTATTGCTAAGGTAATAATAAATAACGATTTATTTGTAATCTCCGATGAAATCTACAGTGAACTTACGTATACTCCCGAAGGTCATTGCTCAATAGCATCAATTAATGGTATGCAGGAGCGAACCGTTGTCATCAACGGTTTTTCAAAAACATATTCCATGACGGGCTGGCGTTTAGGCTACGCTCTCGGTCCCGCGCCGATTATTAAACAGATGACTAAGCTTCATCAGTTCGCAATTATGTCCGCTCCGACTAATTCTCAGTATGCAGCTATCGACGCGCTTAAGTTTGGAGACGGCGATATACTGAAAATGAAAGAGGATTACGATATGCGCCGCCGCTTCACCGTTGACGGCTTCAGAAAAATCGGACTTGAATGCTTTGAGCCGCTCGGCGCTTTTTACGCATTCCCCTGTATTAAGTCCACAGGTCTCAGAAGTGAAGAATTTGCGGAAAGACTGATAAAATCAAAAAGGGTTGCCGTAGTTCCCGGCGACGCCTTCGGTGACTGCGGCGAGGGATATATAAGAGTTTCATATTGCTATTCAATAGAAAATATTAAAGAGGCTATAAGACTTATCGGCGAATTTATTGAGGAGCTGAAAAATGAAGATTAAGGTTAAGGCTTATGCTAAAATAAATCTTTTGCTTGACATCTGCGCAAAAAGAAACGACGGCTATCATGATTTATTTATGATTATGCAGAGTATCGGTATCTACGATACCGTAACCGTTGAACGTATTAAAGGCAGAGAAATCAGAATATCCTGCGACAATGCCGATATTCCTTTAAACGAAAAGAATATTGCTTATAAAGCCGCTGAGGAGTTTTTTAACGCAAATAAAATAAGAGTTACGAGCAGGGGAATACATATTAATATAATTAAACGTATACCTCACGACGCAGGTCTTGCAGGCGGCAGTGCAGACGGAGCGGCGGTAATTACTGCGCTGAATAAGCTTTATAATAAAGAGCTAAGCGACGAAGAGCTTTGTAAAATCGGAGCGAAGGTCGGTGCTGACGTTCCGTTTTGCATAACCGGCGGTACACTTCTTGCCCAGGGAATAGGTGAGGTTCTCTCAAAGGTAAAACCTTTAAGAAAATGTTATATTCTTCTTGCGAAGCCTGAAATAGGCGTTAATACGAAAAGCGCGTTTTCTCAGTTTGATTCTAACGGTAAAACCCATAATCCCGACTGCCTCGGAATGCTTTGCGCTGTTCAAAGCAGAAACCTAAAGGATATATCGTCGCGTCTTGAAAATGTATTCGAACAGTTTATTGAGGTTCCCAACAGAATATATATGAAAGAAATAATGCGTAATAACGGCGCTCTCGGCGCTTGTATGAGCGGTTCCGGTCCGACGGTATACGGTATCTTCGAAGATAAAGAAAACGCTGAAAACGCCGCGAGAGAACTTACTCAGTACGCAAAGGATATAATTATAACGGTACCCGTTAATAAGGGCTGTAAATATCAGATAATTGAATAAAAAGTATTAAACCTGTCAATCATTAAAATGAAAGGCAGGTTTTTCCATTGAAAAAGCTATATATATTTATTCCGCTGTTTATTATATTCACTCTTTTATTCAGCTCTATAACGCCTGTTATTAAAACAAGCGAAAATATCAGCGATAAAATCTTCAGACTTCATATAATTGCAAACAGTGACAGCGAAGCGGACCAGATTCTAAAGCTCAGAGTAAGAGATAATATACTCGAGTGCGCTGATAGTATATATAAAAACTGTAATTGTATACAAAGCGCAGTTAAGGTCTCGTCGGAAAACCTTGAAGTATTCAAAGAAGCGGCAAGAAAAACGATTGCGTTTTACGGATATACCTACGATATAAAAGCTTATGTTACGAAGGACTTCTTCGGTACAAGAAAATATGACGGCTTTACGCTTCCCGCAGGTAATTATAATTGTCTGAAAATAGTAATAGGGGAGGGTAAGGGTCGTAACTGGTGGTGCGTTATGTTTCCTCAGGTTTGCCTGAGCGGATGCACGGACGATTTTGATTCATATTTCAGCGAAGAAGAAAAAGAATTGATTACCTCAAGCGGATATAAAGTGCGCTTTAAGGTAGCGGAAATCTATGAGAAATTGATTAACAGAGTTAATTAAAAAATCTTAAAAAATGGCGTAAAATCGCCATTTTTTTATAATTTTTCTAT
>JAILGO010000029.1 GCA_024696725.1 Eubacterium sp.
AGCTCGCTGCCGCTAAAGACAGCTATCTCAGAACGGCTGCCGAATACGCGAACTACAGAGCGCGCTCCGCAAAGGAAAAGGAGCAGAGCTTCACTAACGCAAAGTGCAGCGTTGTGGCTGAAATACTTCCCGTAATAGATAATCTCGAAAGAGCTATCGGCGCCGAAAACGGCGACTACGACGCGCTTAAGAAAGGCGTTCAGATGACGCTCGACGGACTTATGGCGTCGTTTGAAAAGCTCGGGGTAGAAAGCTTCGGCGAAAGCGGAGACAGCTTCGACCCGAATTATCACAACGCAGTAATGCACGTTGAGGACGAAAGCCTCGGCGAAAACACAATAACCGACGTGTTCCAGAAGGGATACAAAATCGGCGACCGCGTTATTCGCGCGGCAATGGTCAAAACAGCAAATTAACAATCTGTAACATTAACTATAAAGGAGAAGATTATTATGTCAAAGATTATCGGTATTGATTTAGGTACAACCAACAGCTGCGTAGCAGTTATCGAGGGCGGCGAGCCCGTTGTTATTACCAACGCTGAGGGCGCAAGAACCACTCCGTCGGTAGTAGCGTTTACAAAGGACGGCGAAAGAATGGTAGGCGCCGTTGCTAAGCGTCAGGCTATTACAAATCCCGACAAGACCATCGCTTCTATCAAGCGTCACATGGGCACAGATTATAAAGTTAAAATTGACGACAAGACCTACACGCCTCAGGAAATCAGCGCAAACATTCTTCAGAAGCTTAAGGCTGACGCAGAGGCTTATCTCGGTGAGCCCGTTCGCGAAGCGGTAATCACCGTTCCCGCATACTTCACCGACAGCCAGCGTCAGGCAACTAAGGACGCAGGTAAAATCGCAGGTCTTGAGGTTAAGAGAATTATAAACGAGCCTACCGCTGCGGCTCTTGCTTTCGGTATCGACAAGGAAGAGGAGCAGAAGGTTATGGTATACGACCTCGGCGGCGGCACCTTCGACGTTTCAATTATTGAAATGGGCGACGGCGTTCAGGAGGTACTTGCTACCGCAGGTAACAACCGTCTCGGCGGCTACGACTTCGACCAGAAGATTATGGACTGGCTCGTTGCAGGCTTCAAGGCACAGACAGGTATTGACCTTTCAGGCGATAAGATGGCTATGCAGAGAATCAAGGAAGCAGCGGAAAAGGCTAAGATTGACCTTTCGGGTATGACGACCGCTCAGATTTCACTTCCCTTCATTACTGCGGACGCTACGGGTCCGAAGCACCTTGAGGAAACTCTTACAAGAGCTAAGTTCAACGAAATGACCGCAGACCTTGTTGAAGCAACTATGGGTCCCGTCCGTCAGGCTATGAGCGACTCGGGTCTTTCAATGAGCGAAATCGACAAGATCCTTCTTGTAGGCGGCTCAACGCGTATTCCCGCAGTTCAGGAAGCTATTAAGAAATTCGCCGGCAAGGAACCCTTCAAGGGTATCAATCCCGACGAATGCGTAGCAATGGGCGCAGCTCTTCAGGGCGGCGTACTCGGCGGCGACATCGAGGACGGACTTCTTCTTCTCGACGTAACTCCCCTTTCACTCGGTATCGAGACTCTCGGCGGCGTTAATACCGTTATTATCGAGAGGAATACAACTATCCCGACTAAGAAGAGCCAGGTATTCTCAACGGCTGCCGATAATCAGCCGAGCGTTGAGGTTCACGTACTTCAGGGCGAAAGAGAATTCGCAGCAGATAACAAGACTCTCGGACGCTTCCACCTTGACGGAATTCTTCCTGCAAGACGCGGCGTTCCGCAGATTGAGGTTACCTTCGATATCGACGCAAACGGTATCGTTCACGTATCAGCTAAGGACCTCGGCACCGGCAAGGAGCAGAACATTTCAATCACCGCTTCCTCAAACATGAGCAAGGAGGATATTGAAAAGGCTGTCCGCGACGCTGAGCAGTACGCTGAAGAGGATAAGAAGCGTAAGGAAAAGGTTGACCTCAGAAACAGCGCAGAGCAGATTGCATATCAGACAGAGAGCCTTCTCTCCGAAAACGGCGACAAGTTCTCCGCAGACGACAAGAGCGCTCTCGAAACAAAGCTCGCGGCTCTTAAGGAAGCAATCAGCAACGATAACGACGACGCTATCAAGTCAGCTCAGGAGGACCTTACAAACAAGTTCTATGAGGTTTCTCAGAAGCTCTATCAGGCTGCACAGCAGGCTCAGGGCGGAGCGCCGCAGGGCAATCCGTTTGAGGGCGGCGCACAGCCCGGCGGAGATTCCGACGAGGGCTACACCGACTACACAGAGGTAGACGACAACTAATTAAAATAAACAGGCGGGCGGATAATCTCCGCCCATACTGTATTATTCACGGAGAAAGCTATGCCTGAAAACAAAAGAGACTACTATGAGGTGCTCGGAGTAAGCAAGGGCGCCTCAGACGATGAAATAAAAAAAGCATATCGTAAGGCAGCAAGGCAGTATCATCCCGACCTCCATCCCGACGACGCGGAAGCAGAGGCAAAGTTTAAGGAATGCAACGAGGCTTACGAGGTATTAAGCGACCCCGATAAAAAGGCGCGTTACGACCAGTTCGGCTTCGCAGGCGTTGACCCGTCCTACGGCGCAGGTCAGGGCGGAGCAGGCTTCGGCGGCTTCAACGGTTTTGAAGGCGATATTGACCTCGGCGATATTTTCTCCTCAATTTTCGGAGGAGGCGGCGGCTTCGGCGGCTTCGGCGGCGCGCGTAATCCTAACGCGCCGCGTCAGGGCAGAGATATCCAGAGCGCCGTTACTATCACCTTTGAGGAAGCGGCTAAGGGCTGTAAGAAAACTATAGAGGTTCCGCGCGTTGAGGACTGCTCTCAGTGTCACGGCACGGGAGCTGCTCCGGGCTCGTCGCCGAAAACCTGTCCCGAGTGTAACGGACGCGGCGTAGTATCCGTTCAGCAGAGAACCGCCTTCGGCGTAATGAGCACTCAGCGTCCCTGTTCACGCTGCGGCGGAAAGGGTAAAATTATAGAAAACCCCTGTACGAAGTGTCAGGGCAAGGGCAAGGTCAGAAAGCGCAATAAGGTTGATATAAATATCCCCGCGGGAATTGACAACAGACAGGTTGTTAACGTACGCGGCTTCGGCGACAGCGGTATTAACGGCGGTCCGAGCGGCGACTTAAGGGTTATAGTAAATATCAAGCCTCATAAGGAGTTCGAGCGCGACGGCTTCGATATATGGTACAGCAAGCACGTAAGCATAGTCGAGGCGACTCTCGGCTCAGAGCTTCGCGTTCCCACGCTCGACGGCGACGTTAAGTACACTATGCCCGCAGGCACTCAGCCCGGCGAGGTTTTCAAGCTCAAGGGCAAGGGTATCCAGCGTCTTAACGGCGTAGGAAAGGGAGACCTTTTCGTAAAGGTTATCGTCGATATTCCGACTAATCTCACAGCCGAGCAGAAGGAAACCCTGAAAAAATTTGACGAATCTTACGTTCCGCCGAAAAACGCGGGCAAAAAAGGCTTTTTTGATAAATTCAAATAAAAAAGGCGCACGAGAAGTGCGCCTTTTGTAATTATTTACAATTTAATTTTTATATTAATTCTGTTATAATAAAAGCATCAAGCAGGAGGAGGCAGAATATGGGAGGATTTTTTGCAGCAGTATCTAAAGAGGATTGCGTTTTTGATTTGTTTTTCGGCGTAGACTACCATTCACATCTCGGTACAAGACGTGCGGGTCTTGCGGTTTACAGCGAGGAAGGCGGCTTCGAAAAAGCCATCCACAATATCGAGAACGCTCCCTTCAGAACAAAATTCACGAAGGAAAGCAACGCGATGCACGGCACCATGGGTATAGGCTGTATAAGCGATTACGAGGCACAGCCGATTCTTATACGCTCGCACCACGGAACCTTCGCCGTAGCTACCGTCGGAAAAATCAACAACAGCGAGGAAATCGTTAAGGATATTATCAGCAAGAACGCCCATTTCTTCGAAATGCAGGGCGGCGATATTAACCAGACCGAGCTCGTTGCATCAATTATCAATCAGAAGGATAACCTTATCGACGGCATCCGTTACGCTCAGGAAATCATCGACGGCTCGATGAGTATGCTTGTTCTTACGCCTAAGGGCGTATATGCGGCAAGGGACAGGCTCGGCAGGACTCCCGTAGTTATAGGAAAAAAGGACGACGGTTACTGCGCAAGCTTTGAGAGCTTCGCTTACTTTAACCTCGGTTACACGGACTGTAAGACTCTGAAGCCCGGTGAAATCGTCGTTATGACGCCCGACGGAGTTAAAACTCTTGTTGACGGCGGAGACGATATGAAAATCTGTACCTTCCTCTGGATTTACTACGGATATCCGTCGTCGACCTACGAAGGAATCTCGGTAGAAAAGGTTCGTTACGGCTGCGGCAAGGCGCTCGCGAACCGCGACGGAAAAAGCGTCAGTCCCGACATCGTGGCGGGCGTTCCCGATTCGGGCGTCGGTCACGCGATAGGCTACGCTAACGAAAGCGGAGTTCCCTATTCAAGACCTTTCATTAAATACACTCCGACCTGGCCGCGTTCATTTATGCCGACGCATCAGAGCAAGAGAGAGCTTATCGCAAGAATGAAGCTTATCCCGATTAAAGACCTCATCTTCGGCAAGAGCCTTCTTATGATAGACGACTCGATAGTACGCGGTACCCAGCTTCGCGACACCACGGCTTATCTCTTCACTAACGGCGCGAAAGAGGTACACGTAAGACCTGCCTGTCCGCCGATTATGTTCGGATGTAAATATCTTAACTTCTCGCGCTCGACGGGCGATTTAGAGCTTATCGCGAGAAGAGTCGTAAACAAAATTGAGGGACGCGAGGTCACCGACGCCGAGACCTTAAAGAAATATACCGACCCCGATTCAAAGGAATACGCAGCAATGGTTGAGGAAATCAGAAAGCAACAGGCTTTCACCTCGCTTCGCTACAACCGTCTTGACGATATGCTTAACGCCGTAGACCTTGATAACAGTAAGCTCTGTACCTACTGCTGGGACGGTAAGGAATAAAATAATAACGGACAGCCGGGCTGTCCGTTATTTTTTTATTTTTTCTTTCCCCAGTTGTCGATTATACTCTGAAGGAGCTCGACCTGACGGGTCGTGATATTATCGGGCTTTATAATGAGCATACGCTTAATATGATACTTCTTATCCGCCGTCCATACGGATAGCTTATAGCCGTGGTCGTGAAGCATATCACAGAGCGTTTTCGAAGCGTAGGCGTGGTTACAGTTTATGCCTATACCGCCCGTTTCCTCAAGCATACCGAGAAGCTTTTCCTGATAATCCTCCGAGAAAATCTTAAATCTGCTCGGTGAATAGTTAATATAGTAATCTATACCGGGACATTTCTCCGCGGCGGTATTAGCCTGAAAGCTTTCGATACCCGTAAGGAACACGCGTTTTTCAAGACCGTATTCAAATATCAAATCGTGAAGCATCGGCAGCGACCTGGTATCCTTAATATCAAGATTAAGCTTAATCTTTGCAGGCTTTACGGTTTCAAACAGAAGAGTAACCTCTACGCCGTCGTTATTCGTGGTAATTATATCGTGTCCCATTACCACCGTTCCGTCGGGACGCTGGCGGATATCGACCTCTAAAATATCGACTCCGTGCTCAATAGCGGCGTTAACCGTTTCAAGAGAATTGGGAGAGGTATTAAAAGCGCCCGCGTGTGCGGTTATTGTAAAGCCTTTTGTAAAGCTGAGGGTTCTTTCGTCATAAGATTTAGTGAAAGCATACATAGCAACACCTACTACCATCGCTACAGAAACTAAAAACGATATAACCTGATAGGAAAACCGCTTAGCCCATAGCGGAGTCATATTTCGTTTTAAGAACCGCTTGAATCTTTCGCGGCGGCTTAATTTCTTTTCAGGCATTAACAATCACACCTTATTCTTACTTATTACCCGAATAGTTAGGAGCTTCCTTGGTAATATATACGTCGTGGGGATGGCTTTCAACAAGGCCCGCACCCGTAATTCTTATAAACTGAGCCTTTTCCCTGAGCTCGCTTATGCTGTGGCAGCCGACGTATCCCATACCCGAGCGGAGACCGCCCATCATCTGAAATACGGTGTCGGAAAGCGCTCCCTTATAAGGCACGCGTCCTTCAACGCCTTCGGGTACAAATTTCTTCGAGCCCTTCTGGAAATATCTGTCAGCCGAGCCGTGATTCATCGCGCCGAGCGAGCCCATACCGCGATAAACCTTGAACTGTCTTCCCTGCCAGATTTCCGTTTCGCCCGGGCTTTCCTCGCAGCCCGCTACAAGGGAGCCGACCATTACGACCGAGCCGCCTGCGGCGATAGCCTTAACGATTTCACCCGAATACTTGATACCGCCGTCGGCGATTACCGGAATACCGTATTTATCGGCGCGCTCTGCGCTGTCGTAAATTGCGGTAATCTGGGGAACGCCGATACCCGCTACGACACGGGTTGTACAGATTGAGCCGGGACCGATACCGATTTTAACGGCGTCGGCGCCCGCCTTGATAAGCGCCTCGGTAGCGTCCGCCGTTGCGACGTTACCTGCGATTAAATCAATCTGAGGGAAGGCGTTTTTAACCTTAGCTACGTTTTCGATAATATTCTTTGAGTGACCGTGAGCCGAATCGAGAACGAACGCGTCGACTCCCGCGTCGGCAAGCGCCTTAGCTCTGTCGAGCACGTCGGCGGTAACGCCGAGAGCAGCCGCGCAGAGAAGTCTGTCGTTAGCGTCACGGGCTGTATTGGGATATTTAACAGCCTTTTCTATATCCTTGATTGTTACAAGACCTGTAAGCTTTCCGTTATCGTCTACGAGCGGAAGCTTTTCGATTTTAGAGCGCATAAGAATAGCCTTAGCCTCTTCAAGAGTGGTTCCCGCGTGAGCGGTTACGAGCTCCTCTTTAGGAGTCATAACGTCGGCGATTCTTACGTTGTAATCAGCCATAAAGCGAAGGTCGCGGTTTGTGAGAATACCGACGAGAGTTCCGTCTTCCTCACAAATCGGAACACCGCTTATACGGTACTTGCCCATAAGCTCGTCGGCGTCCTTGGCAGTATGGCGCGGAGAAAGGAAGAAGGGATTTGCTATAACACCGTTTTCGCTGCGCTTTACCTTATCGACCTCGGTAGCCTGCTCCTCAATAGTCATATTCTTATGAATAACGCCTATACCGCCCTCACGCGCAATAGCGATAGCCATATTGCTTTCCGTTACGGTATCCATAGCCGCCGTCATAAGAGGAATGTTAAGCGTAATGTTATTAGTAAGCCTTGTGTGAAGGTCAACCAAATCGGGAGTAACATCGGATTCTGCAGGGATAAGAAGAACGTCGTCAAAGGTAAGTCCTTCTTTAACAAACTTTTCACCGTAGGGTATCATATACCTTCCTCCATTCATTAAATTATTTTTTCTATAATACCATTTTGCTTATATAATATCAAGTATTATTTTATCTTGACGGATTTTTTCAGGCACCATTCGCCGTAAGCCGTCCGCTTTTTTCCGGACTCGTTTTTATATACGGAATACGCCCTTACTCTGACGTAGCAGCGCTTACCGGATTTCAGCTTACCGACGGTACGGTTAAGAGAGCCTTTAACCTTAACGCTCTTAGCGTTTTTAAAGTTTTTATTATAGGAATACTGTACCTGAAATCCCGTGCATTTTCTTTTCGTCCATTTTACCGTGAAGGAGTTTTCAGCCGGCTTCAGGCTTTTTATTTTCGCTTTCGCGGGTTTTGAAGAAAAGACGGAATACTTCCCCGCTTCGGCGTAAAGATTACGCTTTCCGACGGTCTTATACGCTCTTATTCTGAAACTGTATTTTGTTCCCGGCTTAAGCTTTGAAACGGTATAAGAGGTCTTTTCCGTTTCGACAACCGATTTCCATTTTCCGTTTACCTTTTTCTGAAGCGCATAGCCCGAAGCTCCCTTAACGGAACTCCACTTAAGCTTAATGCTTTTTGAGGTAATTTTTTTCGCGTAAGCCTTCTTTGCTTTTAACGGAACGATTGAGAAAAGGCGGTGAGTTTCACAGCCGGAGTAGTCGCCGAGACCTTTTATATCAATCCTCGCGAGTCCCGTTTTTACATTAGAGGAATAAGTCAGCGCGTAGTCCTTGTTTTCGGTAAGCAGCTTATCGCCGTCGGTGATTTTTACCGTCGGCTTTATTTCGCTTCCCGTATATTTAAAAGAAGTCTTTGAGAGCGTTACCTTACAGGAGGAAAATCTTTTACCCTTTTCGTCGTTATAAGGCTTCGTCGCAAAATTATTCTTATACACAGCATAAAAATAATTATTCTCGTAAAGCTCGGAATAAAGGGTATGTTCACCCTTATTGTCGTATTTTTTCGCCGTCTCGGCGTCGGTAAGGAAGTAAAAGTCCTTAGTAAAGCTTACGCTCTGAGAGTCAAGGTATTCGTCGTCCCACATCGTATCGACCGTATAGAATTTTCCGTCAAGCCCGACGATATTCCACGCGTGACAGCCGAAGCTCGGGTCGGAGGTCAAAAGACGCGCCTTATAGCCGAGTTCGCGGCAAAGACGGTAAAACAGAGCGGCATAGCCCTGACATACGGCTTTTTTCTTAACGAGCGCTCCATAGGGAGACATAGCGTAAAGATGTTTACGCGGCGATTTAGCGGCGGTATAATCGTATACCGTGCCCGAGCATATAAAGTCGTGAAGCGCTTTAATAATTTCAACGTCGGTTTTTGAATTGATATTAAGGGAGTTCAGAAAATCGCTTACTCTTTTATCGACCTCGGCTTCCTCTGCGGCAGTATCGAAATAAGTGATTTCCGCCTTTAAGGTATAGCAGTATTTTCCGTCGCTCTCCGAGTTCAGAACGGCTGACGGAGCCTTAACACCGTCTACCGCCCAGAGCGCGTAATCTCCGTCCGTTGCGGTTTCGGAGAGCCCGTCGAAGGTTGCGCCGAGATAAATATCAAGAAGAGCGTCATATCTTTTAGAAGCGGTATTGATAAGCTTATCGCTGAGATAATACACCTCGAAGCTTTCGTTTCGTTCGCACAGCTTATCGCTGAACAGACGGTATAGCTCAATACCGCAGGAATAGTAGACCTTACCGTTGAAGATAACGCTTTCGCTGTTATTGACGTACGCCGTTTCCGACTCATAAAGCGTGTCCTCGGCGCGCGCCGAAAAAGGCGCAGCAAGGCTGAGCACAAGTATAAGCGATATTAACAGTGAAACGGTCTTTTTCATATTGCTATTCCAGCGCTTTTATTATTTCCTCAACGGTCTGCTCGACCGTATTGTTATCTACGTACACGGTTTTATCGGCATATTTTTTATAAAGCGGAACGCGCTCGTTATACATATCCCTCAGCGTGCTTCCGTTTTTCACTACGATTCCCCTCGTGGTCAAATCGTTTATTCTCTTAAGCATTGTATCATAGCTTGTATGAAGATAAATAACCGTTCCGAGAGACTTAAGGTGCTCCATTGCCTTTTCGGAATAGATTACGCTTCCGCCCGTCGCTATAACGGTAGCCTCAAGCTTAAGTGAAAGAATCGCGTTTTCCTCAGCCTTAAAAAAATAATCGGTTCCCTTTTCGTCAATCAGCTCCTGGAGACGGCTCTGTTCAATCCCCTGAATGAGCAAATCGGTATCAAAGAAGTTTTTAAGAAGCACCTTCGCAGCTATAACGCCGCAGGTGCTTTTTCCCGATGCGGGCATTCCTATAAGAATAACGTTTTGTTTATTCATTTTACACGCCGACCTTTTTACAGTTTTCACTCATTGGACAGCCCTCGCACTTAGGCTTTCTCGCAGGGCAGTATTCCCGTCCGAAAAATACTATTCTGTGGCAGAAATCGGCGCCCTCGTCCTTCGGTACGACCTTTTTAAGCGCCGCTTCAATTTTTACAGGGTCCTTAACGTCGACAAGACCGATACGGTTCGAAATACGGATAAGGTGGGTATCGACCACTATGCTTTCCTTTCCGTAGACGTCGCCGACGATAAGGTTAGCGGTTTTACGTCCGACGCCGGGAAGCTTGATTAAGTCCTCTATATTATCGGGTACAACGCCGCCGAAATCGGAGAGCAGCATCTTCGCCATACCGATAATCGACTTCGCCTTATCGTGATAAAACCCGCAGGACTTTATTATTCTTTCAACGTCCTCTACGTCTGCGCCCGCGTAATCCTCAAGCGTTTTATATGTATCGAAAAGCTCGGGCGTTACAAGGTTAACTCTCGCGTCCGTGCATTGCGCCGAGAGTCTTGTCGCAACGAGCAGCTCAAACGGGTTATCATACTCAAGCGAGCATATCGCCTCGGGATATACCTTCTTAAGTATTTCAATAGCTTTTAACGTTCTCTCTTTTCTTGTCATCACTTTTTCCCTTTTATTCTATCCCAGTACGCCTTATACGCCTGCTCGTTCTTATTCTCGCCGTATTCGTAATACTTTGTGTTCTTAATAGCGTCGGGAAGGTATTGCTGATAGGTCCAGTGGTTCGGGTATGAATGGGGATAGATATAGTGCTGTCCCTTTACCTCGGCGTCCTCTCCGTCATAGTGCTTATTCTGAAGCTGACGCGGTATAGGACCGATATTGCCCTTTTTCACATCGCTCATAGCCGCCTTGATTGCGTTATTTGCGCTGTTGCTCTTAGGACTTGTCGCTACGAGGATAACAGCGTCGGCGAGCGGAATCTCCGCCTCGGGAAGTCCGACTGCCTGAGCGATATCAACGGCTGCCTTGACTATCGGTATAATCTGGGGATAGGCAAGCCCGACGTCCTCGCAGGCGCATACCATAAGCCTTCTGCACGCGCTCGGTAAATCCCCCGCTTCAAGCAGTCTTGCAAGATAGTGAAGCGCAGCGTCGGGGTCTGAGCCGCGCATACTTTTCTGATAAGCGGATACGATATCGTAATGCTCGTCGCCGTCGCGGTCATAGCGAAGCGAGGATTTCTGGGCAAGCTCTGTTGCAGTTTCAAGCTTAATGAGCTTTTTTCCGTCCTTTGCAGAGGTTGCGAGATAACAGTTTTCTACGGAATTCAGCGCCTTTCTTACGTCGCCGCCGCAGCCGTAGGCAATCCTTTTAACCACTCCGTCCTCGCACTCGATATCAATTCCGTTTTCCTCGCTTAAAAAATCGAAGCCGCGCTGAACCGCGGGCATAATATCCTCGGCGGATATGCTTTTAAATTCAAACACGGTTGAACGCGAGAGTATAGCCGAATAGACGTAAAAGTACGGATTTTCGGTAGTTGAAGCGATAAGAGTAATCTTTCCGTTTTCTATATATTCAAGCAGGGTCTGCTGCTGTCTTTTATTAAAATACTGAATCTCGTCGAGATAAAGCAGAATACCGTTAGGCGCGGTAAAGGTATCAAGCTCCGCTACGATATCCTTAATATCCTGAGTCGAGGCGGTGGTTCCGTTAAGACGTCTCAGCGAGCGCTTTGTCTTATTGGCAATAATCGAAGCGACGGTCGTCTTTCCGACTCCCGACGGTCCGTAGAATATCAGGTTCGGAATCTCACCGTTTTCTATCATATTGTAAAGCGCCTTACCGGGCGTCAGTAAATGCTTCTGACCTACGACCTCGCTGATTTCCTTAGGTCTTATTCTGTCTGCAAGCGGATTATTCAATAGAGTTCTCCTTTTCAACGTTACGGGAATAAACGCAGCCGCAGAAATTCTGACGGTAGAGGTTATACTCCCTGCTCAATTCTATCGAGCGCTTATATCCCTCTTTCTTTTTAAAGTCGGACGGAAGCCACCTTACGCCGTATTCCTCCTCAAGCTCAAAGCCGATTTCGTTAATCTTTTCGGAATTCTTAAGAGGACTTATAGTCAGCGTGGTACAGAAGAAATCAAAGTCCTCCTCCTTAGCAAGCTGAGCCGTCTTTTCAAGCCTGAGCCTGTAACACCTGAAGCAACGCGCTCCGCCCTCGGGCACGTCCTCAAAGCCCTCCGCCGTATCGAGATAATCAAGATAGCGGTAAACGCCTTTTATAAGCTTAACCTCGTTTTTAAGAGGCATTTCCTCTATAAGTCTTTTAAGCTCGGAAAAGCGCTTATCGAACTCGCTCACCGGTGAAATATTAGGGTTATAGAAATAAACCGTAATATCAAAATACCCGCTTAAATATTCAAGCACGTAGCTTGAGCACGGCGCGCAGCACGCGTGAAGCAGAAGGCGCGGCAGCTTTTCCTTATTTATATCTTTTAAAATCGAGTCAAGCTCGTTCTGATAGTTAATTTTATTCATATTATCCCAGATAATTCTTTGGGTTCACCTTACTTCCGTCAATGATTACCTCAAAGTGACAATGAGGTCCCGTAGAGTTGCCCGTCGAGCCGCTCTTTGCAATCTGCTGGCCCTTCTTGACAGTCTGACCGACGCTCACGAGAATTGAAGAATTGTGGGCGTATAGGGTTACAATCTTTCTTCCCTTAGCGTCCGTACCGTGATATACCATTACATAGTAGCCGTAGGAGTAATTAAGGCGCTTAACCGTTATAACTATTCCCTTCTGAGCCGCTACAACCTTAGAGCCGACGGGACACGGGAAATCCGTTCCCGTATGGGGTCTTCCGTTACTGTAATGACCGAAGGGACAGGAAACGCCCGTATGACCGGGTACGGGATAACAGAGGCTGAGTGCTGCGTTCGAGCCTGCGAACAAATCGCCGTCGCCCTCGTAATCTCCCGTAACGTCGTCGGCGTTATGCTCGGGATTTGCGGCTGTAGTAACCTCGCTCGGGTCCTTAAGTCCGCTTAAAAGCGCGTCGATTTCGCTGTTTACCTGTTTAATTATCTCCTCGTCCTCATTTCTGAACTCGGTATAAATCATAGCCTGCTTAGCGTACTCTGCGAAAAGTCTGTCGGACTCTGCGCGGTCGTCGGCAAGCTGAATCTTTTTAGCGGCAATTTCCTTCTGATTACTGATTATCTTATCCTGCTCGCCCTTGAGCTGGTTTCTTTTTGTATTGAGCTTTCCCTGTGCGGTAGTAAGCTTCGCCTTACGCTGATTGAGTCCGTCCTGACGGTTAACGATTTCGTCCATCTTTGAGTTAACCTCTTTAAGAAGCGCGGTATCGCTTTTAGCTACGGCTTTTATCATTTCAAGCCTGCTGAAAAACTGAGAAATATCCTCGCTTGTAAGCAGGGCGGCTATAATGCTCGCGTTTCCGCTTATGTAGAGAGCGCGCATACGAAGGCAGTAAGCGTCGTAGGTATTGTTAAAGCTGTTTTGCAGTTTATCGTATTCCTTCTTCTCTTTATCGAACTGTTTCTGAAGGTTTTTAAGCTCCTTTTCAAGCGGCTCAATCTGTTTATTGAGCTCGTCGACCTTTTTCTGAGACTGCGCAATCTCTTTATCGAGAACGTTAAGCTCCTCGTTTATAAAGCCTATTCTCTCGTCAAGAGCGTTGATATACGCCTCGGTATCGTCGGCGCTCTTAGAAAACTGCTCGAGCTTTTTACTGTTTTCCTCAAGCATTTTCTTAAGCTCTTTCTTTTGCTGCTCAAGCGTTTTCTGCGCTCTTTTCTTAGCCTTTTCATTATTCTCCGTCGTTTCCTGAGTCGTTTTTTCGTCTATCGTTCTCGGCTCGTACGCGGAAGTAGGGTGAGTCGTTGCCGCAGTAGTCGAGGTAACGGAAACGTCCTCTTCTCCTTCGGGCTCGTCGGCATAAACGCTCATGCCTAGAGCTGTGAAAAGTACGGCTGCCGACAGGATTAAAGCTATAAGTTTATTAATGAATTTCAATTATGATTAACTCCTTTATTGCGGAATGGTATTAAGGTAAATATGCGGCAGGGTCAACCGCGCAGCTCTGATAAGGACCGCCGACCCTCACCTCGAAATGACAGTGAGGTCCGGTAGAGTTACCCGTTGAGCCGCTGTAAGCAATCTGCTGTCCTTTTTTAACATACTGACCCTCAGATACGATAATATCGTTATTATGGGCGTAGAGGGTATATACCTCTTTACCCGAGGGAGTCAGCTTATCGTGCATAATAACAATATAGTGACCGTAGCTTCTTTCAAGAAGACGCACGAGAATTACCGTACCCGATTCAGAGGCAACAATCCTCTGGTCCTCGTTTCCTCTCGTTGAGAAGTCGCAGCCCGTATGGCCCTCATAGGCGCCGAAGCCGCAGGTTATAGTCGTATAGCTCGGGCACGGATAGGTAAGACTTATACGGTCCGCGGGAGGCGAGGTTACGGCGGTAGTTGTCGTAGTAGTTGCAGCGGTAGTATTATCGGCGTCGCCGTCTGACTTCTTAGAGTTTGTAGTTGTAGTTGTTGTGGTAGTCGGAGCGGTGGTCGTAGGCTTTACATACTTTTTCGCCGCTTCCGCGATTGCGTCGTCTATTTCGTCGAGGTCGCTCTGCGCCATATCTCTGTACTCGCCGTACTCGGCGGTTTTATCGTGAAGGCGCTTCAGCTTCTGATTCGCTTCAAGCTGCTGCTCCTCAATTACCGCCTGCTGAGAGTTCATTTCCTCCTGCTTTTCAAGCAGCTCGGTCTTTCTCGTTTTAAGGCTTTCCTTATCGGCTTTAAGCTGAAGCTGCTTTTCGCCGAGCGTTTTATTCTTTTCGTCGAGCTTTTCCTTCGCGTCGACGATTTCCGTCGTCTGAGCTCTTACGCTTTCAAGAAGCTCGCCGTCCTGCTTTGACACGGAGCGCACCATTTCAAGCCTCGTCATAAAGCTCTGAACGCCTCCGCCCTCGATTAAAAACGCGAGCACGCTGTCAAAGCTTCCGCTTATATACATAGCTCTGAGGCGCTTACAGTAAAGCTCATAATTCTTATTGAATTCGGCGCTCAGCTCCTCGATTTCAGCCTCGAGCTCCTTTACCTCAAGCTTAATATGCTCCATTTCCTTTTCATTTGCGGAAATGCTGTTTTCAAGCTCGACAGCCTTCTCCTCAAGCGACTTATACTCGCTTTTTGTAAGATTGAACTGTTCGGTAAGATACTTTATCTTTTTATCGAGAGCCTCAAGATATTCCTCCGTATCCTCGCTCTGAGAATCGTACTGCGCGAGCTTTTTCTCTATCTCGTCGAGCTTTCTCTGCGCTTCTGCGCGCTGCTCGCTTAACGATGAATCGCCGTCGACCGCAAGAGCCGTTCCTCCCGAGGAGGAAAGGCTGAATATAAAGCACGCCGCAAGGATTACCGATAAAATTCTCTTTTTCATAAAGTCACCTTTTATACTGAAAATTATAAAAAAGCACAATATATACTAATACAAATTATATTATACCACATATATTATGATAAGTAAAATATAAATTATTATTTTTTAACAGAAAATTTTCTCAGAAAAAAATATTTAAACGGCGCCCGAAAGCGCCGTTAAATTACGCGTTAACTGCTTTTCCGTTAACGTAGAGCTTGTAGCCGTTGAAATTGATATTTGAATTAGTATCGTCGGCGTTGTCGAGACTCGTTACGTAGCTGTCGCCCGTAAGCGTGATTTTTGAGGCTTTATCGAGCCTGAGCGTTATCTCTTTTGCGGTATTATCGCCGTTGACTGCGCCCTCGTATTCCGAAGCGCTGAGGTTAATATTAACGGTCGAGATGCTGTCCGCGACGACGTTTCCGCTGAGAGTCTGTTTTTCTGCATTAAGCGTTACATTACCGCCGTTTGAGCCGCTGTTTCCCCACTCGCTTGTCGCTGCCGCGTTAAGAAGCGTTCCGCTACCGAAAACGAGCTTTGTGTTTTTTAGGTTAATTACCGCGTCGGTATTTGTAACGAAGAACATCGGTGCGGTTTTGTAATACTCCGACGCGCTTTGAATTTCAAGAGTTGAATCAGTAACCGTTAGAGTTCCCGTACCTTCTGACGCGTCGCCGCTCATTGACTGATAGAGCATTACGCCCGCGTTATCTACGCCGTTTCTGTTTCCCGCGCCGCTTGCGGTAAGGGTTGAATCAGTTACCGAAGCGGAATTCTTGCCCTCTATAACGATATTCTGAGAGCCGTTGGCTGTTCCCGTCGTATTCTCGATGCTGATATTACCCGTCGAGTAGATTACGGGCGAGCCCTTACCGTTAGTTTCAAGGGTTGAGTTCTTCACCTTTACAGTACCCTCTCCCCTGTCGGTTGCGAGCGCCGCGCAGGAGCCGCCCTGAGTTGTAATATTCACACTGTCGGCTTCTATATATCCTCCGTAGGTTGCGTCAAGGCCTCTCGCGGAGCGCGCTCCGGTTGAGGTAATCGTTGAGTCGCTGATATATACCTTCGCGTTTTCACCCGTTGAGAACACGGCGTTTGCGCCCTCTGCGTCAGTGTTTATTGTTGCGCCCTTAATCGTAGCGACAGAGTCGCTCCTGACGAGGATAGCGGCGTTTACGCCGTTGAATTCCGAGCTTTCGGTATTCGTGCTGTCGCCCGTTTTTGTAACCGTTGCGCCGTTTATCGTCGCGTTGCCTCCGTCCGTTACGAGTATCGCGCTCTCGTCGGCGTTTTCGGAAGTATAGCTGTCGCTGAGCGTTTCGTCTCCCGTTACGGTTTTTGCGCCGCTCGCCTCGACCGAAGCGTTGCTTTCAGACATCGGAGGCGCCGTCTGAGACTGCGTTGCAGGGCTTTCAGCGAAGCATTTTGAGGTTGCTTCGGACTGAATTACGGTAAGGCAGCCCGCGACAATCAGAACGGACAGCGCGTAAATTACCGTTCTTTTCCATCCGCTGAAGGTTTCATTAACTCCCTTTTTATTGAAGCCCGACATAATGAGCCAGAGCAGTATCGCCGCAGCGAGCATGCTTTCAGCCGCAAAAACTACATAGTAAACCGTTCTCAGCCCTCCGCGCTTCTGCGACGAAGCGTTATTCATATCGGGAGGCATATCGGGAGGCGCTTGCTGACCGTTTCCGTTATCGTTACCGTTCGGCATTTCAGGAGGCTCTTCCGCTCCGTTCTGCGTATCGGAATCCGGTTTATCCGGCGGCGTTTGCTGTGCGCTTGCGTTATCATTATCCGGCATCTCCGGCGGCTGAGAGCTTCCGTCGGGAAGCTCAGGCGGAGCTTGCTGTGCGCTGAATTCGCTCTGCGGGGTTCCCGTTGAGGAAGCGGTGCTTTCAGCGGCGAAGCTCATTGTAAGAACTGCGCCGGCGCCGAGAGCTATAAGCATAAGTATCATAATAATATTTTTCATTGTTCGTTTAGTGACCTTATTCATTTCGTTCACTCCTTTTTCTTTTTCGGAGTCTTTCTCCGTTACACACAGAGTACAACCCGTTTCTTAAATGAATATTAAACGAAAAAGAGCGAAGCACCGCTCCGCCCGTTTTGATTCATTATCTCATTGACTCTTCGTAAGCCTTAATCATTTTCTTGACCATCTGACCGCCGATTGAGCCTGCCTGCTTGGAGGTAAGGTCGCCGTTGTAACCCTGCTTAAGGTTAACGCCTACCTCTGAAGCTGCTTCCATCTTGAAACGGTTAAGAGCCTCTTTAGCCTCGGGAACTGTGTTCTTTGCCATTTGAAATACACCTCGTTTTTTCTTATTTGCAGGGCAAAAATCAGAGCGCCGCCCTGCAAATTTCACCTTGCAAGGTTATTGTTTGTATTTCATTCAGAAAAAACAAATGTAAATTTTAACAAAACTGATTACTTTTTTCATAATCATCTCTCCTAAAATGAATATAAAATAGACAATTGTGTTTTA
>JAILGO010000086.1 GCA_024696725.1 Eubacterium sp.
TTTTGTAAAAATATGTATATTGTCTCACTATAGGCGATGTGATATAATTTTCGTATATCATACATAGGAGATATGAAAAATGTTTTTAACCCTGGCAACTATCGCCGCGGCAATATGCGCGGTATCAGAAATTATTTTCTATCACAAAAAAAGAACGGCAGGATATATAATTACGTCCGTACTGAGAAACGTTCTTTTAACCGATACCTTAACAATGTTTGTTTTCCTTCACGTTCTGAGGTGTCGGCATTTTCTCGATTGTTCTATGTATAAGCCGAACCATTATGTTAAGGTGTTCTTCGTAGCGCTTGGCGTAGGTTTTCTTTCGCAGGCTCTTTATTCGTTTTTAACCTCAAGACTTCGTATAGAGCCCGACGAACCAAAGCATAAAAAGGGCGCAATGGTTGTAAGAATAGTTTCGACGATACTGTTCTTCCTCGGCTGTATGGCAAAAACGGGAACCGACTGGGGAAGAAACGAGTTCGGTAAGGTTACGGGCGACCAGCTTATTATTAACCTTACTTCTCCGACTGAAGGAACCGAAGCAAGCGTATATTACAGCGGATTTGAGGGACCCGTGTTCCACTCTCTCCTTTATACAATGCTGTTCGCCTTGTTCGTTTTCGTTTGCTTTAAGCTTGTCTGTATATTTAAAAACGAAAAAACGAGAACGGTTTTAAACGATTTATCTAAACGTATAGTCTGCGCGGTTCTTGCGGTATTCTGTCTTGTTCAGGGCGTATCCTACGGAATAGATAAATTTAAGCTTGAAACCGTATTTAACGCTTACGTTTTAAAATCGGATATAATAGATAAAAACTACGTTGACCCGAGAACGGCTGAGATAAAATGGCCCGAGAAAAAGAGAAATCTTATCCATATCTATCTTGAATCCATGGAAAACAGCTATATGTCGAAGGCTGAGGGCGGCTTTATGAAGGATAATCTTATTCCTAACCTTACAAAGCTTGCCTATACGGGAACCGTATTTTCAAATAACGGAAAATACTTCGGCGGACCGCGCGAGGGTACGGGCACTCAGTGGTCGGTAGCCTCAATGGTCAATCAGCTTACGGGACTTCCCATGAAGGCTCCCGGCTGGATAAACTCTTACGGCGCTGACGGAAAATTCCTTTCCGGCGCATATACGCTCGGCGAGCTTCTTGAAGAGCAGGGCTACGAGCAAACCTGTATGATTGGCGCAAGCGGAACCTTCGGAGGACTTCGCTATCTCTATACAACTCACGGAAACTGGACGTTCTTTGACTACAATTACGCGATAGAGCATAAATATATTCCTGAGAACTATAAGGTATGGTGGGGATTTGAGGACGACAAGCTTTATGAGTTCGCGAAGAAGGAAATAACCCGTCTTTACGAAACGGGCAAGCCGTTTAACTTTACTATGGAAAACGCCGATACCCACAGACCGGACGGCTATGTTTCCCCGGGAAAATCTACTCCGTTTAAGCTTCCCTATGCAAACGCTATATGGAACAGCGATAAGGACGTATCGAAATTTATCGAGTGGATTCAGCAGCAGCCCTTCTATGAGAACACAACTATAGTTCTTATCGGCGACCATCTAAGTATGGACACCGCGTTCTTCAGAGACGCTAAGTTCACCAAAAAATATAATCGCACGCAGTATAACTGTATTATCAATCCCGACCCGTCGGTAGGTAAGCCCGACGAGAGAGTTACGAGAAAACGTAAATGGGCTAACTGGGACTACTTCCCGACTATTGTAGCTTCAATCGGCGGTCAGATTGAGGGCGAAAGGCTCGGAATAGGTACAAATCTGTTCAGCGGACATCCTACGATTTACGAGGAACTCGGCGCTAAAGAGGTCGATAAGGAGCTTGAAAAGGGAAGCGTGTTCTATAACGAAAGAATACTTCAGGTAAGCGAGCTCGACTCGGCGGCGTCTAAAGGAATAAAAACGAAGAAAAAGCATAATTAAACTTTTATCGGCGGCAGGTTTTCCTGCCGCCTTTTTGTGTCTTGACACATAGAGAAATACTATAAATTGTGTCAATAGTTTCAGCGAAAATTTTGTTAAAAAAATTATTCATTTTTTGCTTGACACGGGCTCTTACTTTATGTATAATAAGTACCGCTGTAAAGATAAATAACTTTACAGGCGGTTAATGAAAGGAGAGAGGATATGGCTAAGAATCTTGAAGTTCCGCTTCTGCTTGATTTTTACGGCGAAATGCTTACCGATAAGCAGCGCGATTTTCTTGAGCTTTATTATAATGAGGACCTCTCTCTGTCTGAGATTGCCGAAAACGAGGGTATAACCCGTCAGGGCGTAAGAGACTCTATTAAAAGGGCGGAATCACAGCTTTTTGATATGGAAGGAAAGCTTCACCTTTTTGAACGCTTTAACGAGCTTGTAAAGGGACTTGACGAGATTAAAAGATGTGCCGACGCTATTTATGAATATAACCTTGACCATTCACTGTCGAGGGAGATTAACGAAAATGCTGCAAGGATAAAAAGCCTTGCCGAATATCTCAGCGAGGATTGATATAATCAATGGCTTTTGAAGGACTCAGCGAACGCCTTGAAAATTCGTTTAAAAAGCTAAGAGCTAAGGGAAAGCTTACCGAAGCCGACGTTAAGGAGGCAATGCGCGAGGTTAGACTTGCGCTGCTCGAAGCCGACGTAAACTACAAGGTATCGAAGGAATTTACAAAAAAGGTAACCGAAAGAGCTATCGGCGCGGACGTTATGGAAAGTCTTACGCCGGGCCAGATGGTTATTAAAATAGTTAATGAAGAGCTGACCGAGCTTATGGGCGGTAATGAGGCAAGACTCGCTATCGCTAACCATCCGCCTACAATCGTTATGATGTGCGGTCTCCAGGGTAGCGGTAAAACCACGCATTCCGCTAAGCTTGCTTTGAAGCTCAAGAAGGAAGGCCACAGACCTCTTCTCGTAGCCTGCGACGTTTACAGACCCGCAGCTATTAAACAGCTTCAGGTTGTCGGCGAGCAGGTAGGCGTTCCGGTTTTTGAAATGGGAAACGAAAATCCTGTTCATATCGCCGAGGAGGCGGTTAAGTACGCTAAGGACCACGGAAACGATTACGTGTTCCTTGATACCGCAGGACGTCTTCATATCGACGAGCAGCTTATGGCGGAGCTTACTGATATCCGCGCTACTGTTCACCCCCACGAGATTCTTCTCGTAATCGACGCAATGACGGGTCAGGACGCCGTTAACGTCGCTAAAAGCTTTAACGAAACGCTCGGTATCGACGGCGTAATTCTTACAAAGCTCGACGGCGATACAAGAGGCGGCGCGGCGCTTTCGGTAAGAGCGGTAACGGGTAAGCCGATAAAGTTTGTCGGTACGGGCGAAAAGCTCGACAATCTTGAAACCTTCCACCCGAGCCGTATGGCTTCGCGTATACTCGGTATGGGCGACGTGCTCTCCTTTATTGAAAAGGCGGAGCTTGCGCTTGACGAAAAAAAGGCGGCTGAGCTTGAAGCAAGGCTTGCTAAGAATAAATTTGACTTAAACGACTTGCTTGACCAGTTTGAACAGATTGAGCGTATGGGCTCAATTAAGGACACAATTAAGCTCATTCCCGGTATAGGCAAGCAGATTAAGGACGAGGACATTGACGAACAGGCGTTTGACCGTTTCAGAGCAATCATTTATTCAATGACGAAGCAGGAACGCGCAAAGCCCGAAATCATAAACGCCTCGCGTAAAAGAAGAATTGCCGCAGGCTGCGGAAGAACAGTCGAGGACGTAAACAAGCTTCTCGCTCAGTTCAAGCAGATGCAGAAAATGATGAAACAGTTCGGCGGCAATAAAGGACCTAAGGTTAGTAAAAAGATGCGCCGCCTTATGCAGCAAAATCCCGAAATGGCTGAAAAAATGATGGGCGGTATGAAGGGCGGTCAGAACCCCTTCGGTTTTTAAGTAAACAGCGTATTTATTAATGCGTAAAAAATAACATTATAATATATTTCCAGGAGGTAAGGAAAAATGGCAGTAAAAATCAGACTTCGCAGAATGGGCGCAAAGAAGGCTCCTTTCTACCGTGTAGTAGTAGCGGATTCAAGATATCCCCGTGACGGACGTTTTATCGAGGAAATCGGTTATTACAATCCTATGACGGAGCCCGTTGAGATTAAGCTCGACGCTGACAAGGCTAAGAAGTGGATTGCTAACGGCGCTCAGCCTACAGATACCGTTAAGGCACTCTTCAAAAAAGAAGGCATCCTTTAATTTTGTAATCCGACAGAATTAAACAGGAGGTGTTTTCTTTGGAGGAATTGTTAAAATCAATAACTATGGGCTTAGTTGATAACCCTGATGCAATTTCAATTGAGGTTGACGAGCCTGACGAAGAAGGCGTAACCGTTTATCATCTTCACGTTGACGAAAGCGATATGGGCCGTGTTATCGGCAAGCAGGGAAGAATTGCTAAGGCAATCCGCGTAGTAATGCGTGCTGCCGCCAATCGCAGAGACGCTAAAATTTCAGTTGAAATAGATTAATAAAGTAGGGGCGGGTCTCTGTGCTCGCCCGTTTTTTGATTATGAAGCAGTATCTTGAAATAGGAAAAATAAATAATACCCATGCTCTCAGGGGCGAGCTTAAGCTTGAAATGTGGTGCGACGGAATAGATTACTTAAAGCAACTCGAGAGGGTGTATCTTGACAGTAAAGGGGAGCAGGAGCTTACCCTTGTTTCGGTGCGCCCTCAGAAGAATATCGCAATAATAAAGCTTGCTGAGATTACAACCGTCGAGGAAGCCGAAAAGCTTAAGGGAAGAGTGCTTTACTGTAACCGTGACGACGCGCAGATAGACGACGGCGCATATTATATTGCGGACCTTATCGGCTGCTATGTCGTTGACGCCGATACCGACGAGGAGTACGGAAGAATTACCGACGTAATGAACTACGGCTCCTGCGATATTTACGACGTCGAAAATGACGGTAAGCACGTGCTTATCCCCGCTATTCCCGACGTTATAGCTGAAATCAATACCGAGTATCAGGTGGTTAAAATAAAGCCGATGAAAGGACTGTTCGATGAGAATTGATATAATGACGCTTTTTCCCGAAATGTGTAACTCCGTTCTCGGCGAAAGCATTATCGGCAGAGCGAGAGAAACGGGAAAGGTAGAAATCAATACCGTGGATATCCGCGATTATACCGAGGATAAACACCGCCGCGTCGACGATAAGCCCTACGGCGGCGGAATGGGTATGGTAATGCAGGCGGAGCCGGTTTATGCCTGCTATAAAGCATTATGCGAAAAAACAGGTACAGCGCCGCATTTAATCTATATGACTCCTCAGGGAAAGACTCTTACTCAGGAAAGGGTAAAAGAGCTTTCCGGTCTTGATAATATAGCGATACTCTGCGGTCATTATGAAGGAATCGACGAAAGAGTAATAGAGGAGCTGCATCCCGAGGAAATATCCGTGGGCGACTACGTGCTTACGGGCGGAGAGCTTCCCGCGCTTATCCTTGCCGACAGTATTTCCCGTATGCTTCCCGGAGTCCTTTCGGGCGAGAAATGCTATACCGAGGAAAGCCATTACAATTCACTGCTTGAATATCCCCAGTATACCCACCCGTCAGAATGGCACGGAAGAGCCGTTCCCGAGGTGCTTTTATCGGGACATCACGCTAATATCGACGCGTGGAGAAGAGAGCAGAGTCTTAAGCGAACTTCGGAGCGAAGACCGGATATGCTCGAAAAAGCCGAATTGACCGAAAAGGACAAAATATACCTATCGGCGCTCGGATAAACACAATATAAGCGATTTTTTAACGTTTTAATTAAAGCTTCATATAATAAAAGCGGCTTGAATTTTTGTTAATATTCCACAAATTCATTCGCTATATTTTGTTGATAATTCATTAGTCATACGAAGTTTCGTAAAGTCCGTTGACCTTTTTATTTTAAATGCTATAATAAAGCAAGAGGTAAAAAGCCTTTAAGAGTAATATACTTATTTGAGATATGAGAGGTACCGGATATGTTCGTTAAAGATGTTATTGTAGAAAACCAGGTCGGACTTCACGCTCGTCCCGCAACTTTCTTTATTCAGAAGGCTAATGAGTTCAAGTCATCTATCTGGGTTGAAAAGGAAGAAAGAAGAGTTAATGCTAAGTCGCTTCTCGGTGTTCTTTCCCTTGGTATTATGGGCGGAACAACTATCAGAATTATTGCTGACGGCGTTGATGAAGAGGAAGCTGTTGACGGACTTGTTTATCTTGTAAGAAGCGGCTTCAATGAATAATTAAGAATTTTAGCGCAGTCCGACTGCGCTTTATTTTTTTCGAAAGGGGGAAGATTCTTGACCGAAAAAGAGCTTCGTAAAAAGGCTATGGCGCTTCCGTTGAATCCGGGCGTCTATATTATGAAGAATAAGGATAAAAAAATAATATATATCGGCAAGGCAAAGGCGCTGAAAAACCGTGTTTCCTCCTATTTCGGCTCTCATTCAAACCATTCCCTTAAGGTAATACGGATGGTTGAAAAGGTCGACGATTTCGATTATATTCTCTGCGATACCGAGTTTGAAGCGCTTGTCCTTGAGTGCTCGCTTATAAAGCAGCACATGCCTAAGTACAATATTCTTCTTAAGGATGATAAGGGCTATAACTATATCAAGGTAACTAAAGAGGAATTCCCGCGAATCAGCGAGTGCTATCGTATGGACGATGAAAACGCTGATTATATCGGTCCTTTTATTTCAACCTTTTCGGTAAAACGAGCGGTTGAGGAGACGCTGAAAATCTTTATGCTTCCCACCTGTAATAAAAAATTCCCGCGCGATTACGGTAAAAGCCGTCCGTGCCTTAACGGCTTTATGGGGTTATGCTCAGCACCGTGTAACGCAGGTATTACAAAGGAAGAATATATTAAAAACGTTAACGACGCCGTAGCCTTTCTTAAGGGCGGCAGCGCAAAGGTAATAAAAGAGCTTCAGGCGGAAATGGAACGTTACTCCGAGGAGCTTGAATTTGAAAAGGCGGCAAAGCTCCGTGACAGAATCAGAGCGGTTAAAAACCTCGAGGAAAAGCAGAAGGTCGTTTCAATAAACGTTCCCGAAGAGGACGTTTTCGCTCTCGTTAATTCAAATAAAAAGGCGTGCTTTGATGTTATACGCTTTAAAAACGGTAAGCTGACGGACAGCGAGCACTGGATTATCGACAGCGTTGATAATCCCTCCGAGGCTCGTTTCGAGCTGATTGAACGCTACTATTCAATGCGTAAGGATATCCCTTCCCGTATTGCGGTCGACGGCGGGATTTCCGACGAGGAGCTTTTACGGGAATACCTTGAGCATACAAGAGGTAAAAAGGTCGAGTTTATTCACCCGCAAAAGGGCGAGCACCTGAAGATAGTCAATATGTGCATTAAAAACGCCAACGAACACCTTGCACAGATTCAGGGAAGACTTGGTAAGGAAATGGCGGCGCTTGAGGAGCTTGCAGAGCTTTTAGGTCTGCCGAAGCCTCCTGAATACATTGAAAGCTACGATATTTCCCATACCTTCGGCTCGGACAACGTTGCGGGTATGGTGGTATTCCATAACGGTAGACCGCTCAAAAAAGCATATAAGCGCTTTTCGATAAAAGGCTTTGACGGTCAGAACGACGTAGGTTCTATGAACGAGGTCCTGACAAGAAGGCTGAACCATTACTTTGAGGACGGGGAAGAGAGCACGTTTTCGGTTCTTCCCGACCTTATACTGCTTGACGGCGGAGAGCCTCAGGTTAACGCCGTGCTTCCCCTAATCGAGAAAATGAAGCTTGATATTCCCGTTTTCGGTATGGTTAAGGACAGTAAGCACAGAACGCGCGCAATCGCTTACGGCGGCGGAGAAATATCTATTAATTCACACAGAGCGGCGTTCACTCTCGTATCCTCAATTCAGGAAGAGGTACACCGTTTCGCTATTAGCTACCACCATAAAAAGCATCAGAAATCAAGCTTTTCATCGGGACTGCTGAAAATCGACGGAATCGGCGAAAAAAAGGCGAAAGCGCTGCTAAAACAGTTTAAGACAATCTCTGCAATTAAAGCGGCGAGCTTTGAGGAATTATGCGCCGTTTCGTCAATATCCGAGAAGAACGCACACGATATTTATAATTATTACAATTCTTAAAAATAGTCATTTTGTCCTTGACTATCAGTTATTCAGTTAGTATAATATTATATGTGTAAAATTACAGCATTAGCCGTGAGGTTGTTATGAGAGTTATTACAGGCTCTGCCAGAGGAAGAAACTTAATAACCCTTCCGGGCGAGGAAATTACGCGCCCTACAACCCAAAGCACAAAGGAGGCTTTGTTCTCCTCAATTCAGTTTGAGCTTGAGGGAACGCAGGTGCTTGACCTTTTTGCAGGCTGCGGTCAGCTCGGTATAGAAGCGCTTTCAAGAGGCGCAAGGTTCTGTACCTTCGTCGACAATAACAGAAGCGCGGTAAAAATCGTAGAGGAAAACGTTAAGAAATGCGGTTTTGAGGATGTCTCCTCGGTCGTTTTCTCGGACGCACTCGCTTTTCTTTCCCGTAACGGAGGATATGATATCGCGCTGCTCGACCCGCCGTACAATAAAGGTCTTATAGCCGAATGCCTTGAGAAGCTCGTTACTAAAATGAAGGACGAAGGCGTTATTATCTGTGAAACGGCTAAAAACGAAGCTTTGCCGGAGACTGTGGGCGAATGGTCTGTTTCTAAGGAGAAAGCCTACGGTAAAACAAAGCTCACTTATTACAGAAAAGGATAATAAATAATGAAAATCGCAATTTGTCCGGGTAGCTTTGACCCGGTTACCTTAGGACATTTGGATATTATTGAACGCGCTGCCGATATATTTGACGAGGTAATCGTTCTTGTGGCAAGCAATAAGAGCAAAAAAACTCTTTTCTCTACCGAAGAGCGCATGGAGCTGATAAAGCGCTGCGTGAAAAGCAGTAACGTTAAGGTTGACTGCCACTCGGGATTGCTTGTGGATTACGCTAAGGATAAAAAGGCTGACGCGATTGTTAAGGGACTTCGTGCTGTGTCGGATTTTGATTACGAATTCCAGCAGGCACTTATCAATAAATCTCTTTATCCCGAGGCTGAAACCGTTTTCCTTACCGCAAAGGGAGAGAATATGTTCCTCTCCTCGAGTATGGTGAAGGAGGTGTGCTCCCTCGGCGGTGACATAAGCTCGTTCGTTCCTAAAGAAATTTTGAATGACATTATTAAAAGATGTAAAGGAGAAAATTAACATGACAAACACCGATATTTTACTTGAAGACCTTGAAGACGTACTCGACGACGCAACCTCAATACCCCTTTCTAAAAAGTGCGCGGTAGACGTTGAAAAAATTAAGACTATTATCGAGGATATCAGACTTAATACTCCTCAGGAAACTAAGCAGGCTAAGGCTATCGTAGACAGCCGTAATACTATTCTTGAAGAAGCTAAGAAGGAAGCTGCCGATATTATCGCTCAGGCACAGGCTGAGGCGAGAGACCTCGTTGCACGCGACGAGATTACCAAGACAGCACAGGCTGAGGCTGCTCAGATCCTTTCAGAAGCTAAAGAGCAGGGCGATTCCTATATCCGCGACGCTCAGAATCAGGCTTCCGAAATTCTTAATAATGCCACAACTCAGGCTACCGAAACCGTAACGAGCGCACAGAATAAGTCGAGAGAGATTCTTACCGCCGTTAATACTTACACGGACGAAACGCTTCTTTCCATCGACGACGCTCTTTACAGAGCGCTTACGGACGTTCGCCGTATCCGCGACAACATCTCAAATATCCACCGTAAGAACAACGGTTAATAAAAGCTGATAAGCGGGAGAGTAAACCTCTCCCGCTTTTTATTTGTTAGATTTTTAAAGTTTTAAGGACTACTGTATGGAAGTGTACTTCTGATGAAAGAGAGGTGGTTATTTGTCACGGGAAACATTGGATAAAAGAAATCTTGATAAAAGCTTTGACGAGCTTTATAAGCTCTACATAGATGAAATATACAGATTCTGTTATTCAAAGCTTAATTGCGACGCTCATTATGCGCAGGATTGTACTCAGGAAGCGTTTCTTGTTTTGTATAAGCGAATGAAGCAGGGCGAGAGCTTTGATTATCCCCGTGCATTTCTTTATCGGACCGCCTATAACTTCGTGAAAAAGCGTTATGACGCCATTAAGAAGGAACAGGAGAATCTTACTAAGCTCGACGGGCTTGAAATACCTGATTCATCTGAAAACGAGATTATTGAAACGCTTGACTGTGAGCTGCTTTCAAAGCGCCTTGACGAAATACTGAACGAAAAGGAAAAGCAGCTTTTCCGTTTAAGGTTCACGGAGGAGAGGGAAGTGCGCGAAATATCACATCAGTTAGGCATTACCGAGCATAACTGTTATGTGCGTATAATGCGCCTTCGAAAGAAAATAATCGCCTCGCTTAACGATTTTAATAATTAAGGAGGGACTTCTATGAAATTTGAAATGAACCGAAGCACTTTAATAAAAGTCTTAAATAACAGCGATTTTGTAAAAGAAGCAAGCGGTGTATTAAACGAAATTATTGACAAAGAGCTTGATAAAAAGGATAATGAAATAGATTTTGATTTAATAAACGAATGTACCGGAGCGCTTATTGAGCTGAAGCTCGGCGTTGATAACCCTGCGGCTATAGTATTTCCGCTCGTTTCGTCAAAGAACTTTTTATCAAAGGTCGGGGAAATCGGCTGGCGCAGCTTAAGCAGAGGCGCGCGCGCCGTTATCGTAGCGGCTGCAGTATTTGCCGCAACAATTACCGCAAGCGCTGCGGTGGGCGGAATCACAGGCAATACAATTATCGAAAACATTCTGCCGCCTGCTTCGCCTGAGACTGTTACCGAGGCGGACTCGGTGAGCGAAAAAACGAGCGAAAATGTTTCCTCCGCGGAAGTATCTGTAACGGAAGCCTCTTCGGAAAAAGAGAAAACGAATACTCTACGCGACGCAAGTATAAAGGTTAAGGACGCCGAGCATCCTGAAAAAGGATACTTTGCGTGTTATGAAACCGCGGGAGCCGACGACGTTAACCCGAAATGCCATTACGAAAGAATATCGTTTGACCCTGATAATACGATTGAATACCCGTCGAAGTTTTATGAAAAGGTTTCTGATAAGAATACCGCGTTCAATGAGGCTGAGTATAAGAAGAAAAACTGTGAAAACGTCGTTTGTA
>JAILGO010000153.1 GCA_024696725.1 Eubacterium sp.
TGATTTCGACAGAACGGAAAAGGAGCTTGTAATAAAAACAAACGGTTATAAGAGCGATAAATTCAAACCGCTCTGCTTTAAAATTGAAATAGACTAAAAAAAGAAGCACCGTTAAGGTGCTTCTTTTTTATATCTCCGGATTATAGGAGGGCATCAGCTCAAGCTTGAACTGATTGATTCTGTGAAGGTAATCTATTCGTTCCTTCTTCTTTTCGTCGTCGATTTCGCCCGTTCTGATATATCTGTCAAGCTCGGCGTAGGTGAAGCCGAGGTTGTCCTCGTCGGTTTTGCCGCTTAAGCCGTCAATCGGTACCTTATGTACCAGTACGTCGGGAAGACCGAGAAGCGTTCCTATTTCCTTCATTTCCTGAACCGTGATATGCGAGCAGGGCGAAAAATCTCCCGCCGCGTCGCCGTATCTCGTCGAATAGCCTACCCAGTCCTCGGAGAGATTACAGGTGTTCGCTACTCTTCCGTTATGACTCTGTGAAACCGCGTAAAGCACGGACATTCTTATTCTTGCGGGAAGATTCGTTCTGCTCTGTACCGAAAGCTCAAACGGAATACTGTTTATAACTCCGTCGACAGCGTCCCGAATATTGACGATATAGTGCTTAATTCCGAGATGCTTAACAAGAAGCTTCGCCATATCTATATCAGCCTGCTCGCCGCAGGGCATAAGCACGCCGATAACTCTGTCTCTGCCGAGAGCCTCAACGCACAGTGCCGCAACTATCGAGCTGTCCTTTCCGCCGGATATACCGATAACGGCGTTACAGCCCTTTCCGTTCTCCTCAAAGAAATCTCTTATCCACTGAACGCAGCCGTCCTTTACCTTTTCCGCATTAAACATAGCTTACCTCCAAGCCGTAATTCTTTATATTATAATATAACAAAAAGAGCCGATTTTCAATATTTTCTTGACAAATGCCGCCTTTCAAGATATTGTATTATTGTTCAATTCAGAAACTGAGGTTAAAATTATGGTTTGTAATACTATACTTGACGCAATCGGTCATACCCCGATGATAAAGCTTAACCGCCTTGTACCCGAGGACGCCGCCCAGATTTTCGTTAAATACGAGGGCGTTAATATCGGAGGCTCGATTAAAACCCGTACCGCGTATAATATGCTTAAGCGCGCGGCTGAAAAGGGCGTTATTGATAAGAATTCGATTATCGTCGAGCCGACAAGCGGAAATCAGGGAATCGGTATAGCGCTCGTAGGCGCGGTAATGGGCTATAAGGTAAGAATTATTATGCCTGATTCTGTTTCCGAGGAACGCCGTAAGCTTATTCAGAATTACGGCGCAGAGGTTATTCTTATCCACGACGACGGCGACATCGGTAAATGTATTGCGGAATGTATCGCTCTTGCGGATAAAATGAACGCAGAGGAAGAAAAGGTTTTCGTTCCCTCTCAGTTTGATAACCCCGACAATCCGAAGGCGCATATTTACTATACCGCAACCGAAATACTTGAACAGGTCAACTGTGATATTGACGGCTTTTGCAGCGGCGTAGGAACGGGCGGCACGATAAGCGGTATCGGCGAGGTGCTGAAGCGCCAGAATCCCGCTATAACTATCTGGGCTGTCGAGCCTTCCAACGCTGCGATATTAAGCGGCGGCGCGGTAGGCACTCATTTACAGATGGGTATCGGCGACGGCTTAATCCCCGAAAATCTTAATACAAAGATATATGATAATATCTGCGTCGTTTCGGATAAAGAGGCAATAGAAACCGCACGCCGCCTCGCGAGCGAGGAGGGAATTATGTGCGGAATTTCAAGCGGCTCAAACGTTGCCGCGGCGATTAAACTCGCTAAACGCCTCGGTAAAGGAAAAACCGTAGTAACCGTTCTTCCCGATACGGGCGAGCGCTATTTCAGCACCGAGCTGTTTGATTAAAAAGTAACCCCCGGCATAAGCCGGGGGATTTTTTATTTCTTTTTTATCGTAATGTCTATATTTTCTTTCTCGCTTGCACTTTCAAGCATAATTTCGTTATCTCCGTCATAGAAGAAGCAGCGCCTTACCGCTCCGCCCTTAACCTCTGTAAACGGCTCCTCATGCTCGTTCTGCGGTTCTCCGTAAAGCTCTGAAAGACTGTCTCTGCACTCCTCGTATTCAAGCCCGGAGGCGCTTATATAAACGGTAGAAGCGTGCTGAACGAATTCGCCCGACTCGCTTGAAAAGTAAACGCTTCCGTTAGCGTCTTTTTCAAAAAGCTTACCCGCGAAGCTGACCTTGAGCGAGCCGTATTCCTCAAGAAAGTATTTTTCGTTTGCGCCCGTTTCGTCCGCAGTTTTTCCGAGCCACTGACCGAGCGTCAGCACGTCGCCCGCATTATAAAGCCTGCTGTTATTCTTTGCCGTTATTCCCGGACGGTCAACGTTGCTCTCGATATATGTCTTTATAACAAGACAGGTGAGAAGCGTTACGGTAATAAGTAGTATAAAAATGATTAATATTAATACTGTGTTGCCCATACTGTTCCTCCTAATTGATACTGTTTATAATATCTCTGATTTCCTGTTCAAGAGCCTCGACCTCGCTTTGAAATTCCCTCGACGAAACTCTCAGCGCTCCGCCGCCTAAAATTATAAGCTGTTCAAGCGCGTCGGAAGTCACGACTCTTACTTTGTGTTTTTTTGAAAGCTTGTGAGATACCTTTTCTATATACATATCCGCCGTTTCGGCTTCCTTAGTATATACTATGCTGATTCCGTTGAATTCCTCGACCTCGCGTACGTTACCCTTAACCCTGTACGCGTCGAAAACAAGTATAACCTCGCACTTTTTATATCCGCGGTAGTTACATAAAATATTCTGCAGTGCAAGCCTTGCGGCGTCGATGCTGTCCTCCGAAAGCTCTCTCAGACTGTCCCACGAAAAGATTACGTTATACCCGTCGACTAAAAGATATTCGGGTCCCTCATACTTCGGAGCCGAAGGCTTTGGGGGCTTTTTCTTTTCTGCGCTCTCGGTAAAAGTAAAATGCGCGCTCTGAGCGTCCTTACTTTTAATAGGACCGTAGGTTTGCTCGAATATCTGCATCAGCTCCTTGTCAAGAGCGAATAAATCCTTGCTGTCTTTATAGCGCTTGATTCTCCGGCGCTTTTCGGACTCCGCGCTTTTCGTAACCGAAAGCGCGCTCGGGAGGTGCATACGGCTTTTTACCTCGTTCCACTTAACGTTATAGCCTGCGCCGTGGGAACAGAAAACGGAGTCAGCCGTGTTCTCTGTATCTGCGTCGCAGTTATATCCGACCGCGCTTACAACCTCGTCGGTGTTATGACATTCGTCGTAGCCTTTAAGCGTACAGGCAAGCTTACCCGTGCCGTGCGTGTAACCCGTGACTTCGCGCGAATAGTCGCTCATTTCCGATACGGGCGCAGTACCCGTAATTACCGTGTATTCCCCCTGCGCCTCGGGAGGCTCAAAGCTTCCCGACATTCTCTGTATGTCCGAAAGCGCTCTCCCGACGTTTTCGTTAGGCACCTCGAGAACGAAATCGTATATCGGTTCAAGCAAAACGGAAACGGCGCTTCTCAGTCCCTGTCTTACTGCTCTGTACGTTGCCTGTCTGAAGTCTCCGCCCTCTGTATGCTTCGGATGCGCCTTTCCCGAAGCGAGCGTTATTTCAATATCCGTAATCGGCGCTCCGACGAGCGTGCCGATATGAGTCTTTTCGTGAAGGTGGGTGAGGATAAGCCTCTGCCAGTTCTTGTCAAGGCTGTCCTCCTTACATTGCGATTTGAAACGCAGTCCGCTGCCTCTCGGGAGCGGCTTAAGGATAAGGTGTACCTCGGCGTAATGTCTCAGCGGCTCAAAATGTCCGACGCCCTCGACCGTGTCCGCTATCGTTTCCTTATAGATTATGCTTCCGGTGTCAAATTCCGCTTCAATTCCGAAGCGCTGCTTTATTATATCCTTTAATATCTCAAGCTGTATGTCGCCCATAAGCTGAACGCGTATTTCCCTTAGCGTTTCGTTCCATACAACCTTAAGCATAGGGTCCTCGTTTTCGAGGATTTTCATTTTTTGAAGAGCCGTATGGGAGTCCGTACCGTCAGTTATACGCATACTGTATGTGAGAACGGGTTCAAGAAACGGAACTACGCTGTTCTTTTCGGTACCGAGTCCGTCGCCGGGCGCGGTAAAGCTTATTCCCGTAACGGCGCATACCGTACCCGCGGGCGCCTCGTTGACCGTGGTGAATTTTTCGCCTGAGTATATCCTTATCTGATTAACCTTCTCGCCGTCGGTGTTTTTATCGGAAGCTAAAACCTCTTTAACCTTAAGAGCGCCGCCTGTGACCTTAAGATAGGTCAGCCGTCCGCCCTGTTTATCCTCGCCGATTTTAAAGACGCGTCCGCTGAATTCACCGCCGTATTCCGGCATAACTGTAAACCGCTCGAAGCAGCTTAAAAACTCATCAATTCCGTCAAGCCTGAGCGCAGAGCCGAATAAGCAGGGGAATACCCTCCTATGCTTAATCGCTTCGATTACCGAGCCGTCCGAAACGTCACCGTCTTTGTCGTATTCTGTAAGAAGCGAGTCGTCGCAAAGTGCAAGACTTTCAAAAAAGTCAACGTCTTTAGTGTCCGTAAAGTCGATACAGCCCTCGCTGAGTCCGGCTTTAAGCTGATGAAGAAGCACGTCCCTGTCTATGCCGTCAAGGTCCGTTTTGTTTACGAAAATAAAACAGGGAACGCGGTATTTATTTAAAAGCTTCCACAGCGTTTTCGTATGTGCCTGAACTCCGTCGGCAGCGCTTATTACAAGTATCGCGTAGTCGAGAACCTGCAGGGTGCGCTCCGCCTCAGCCGAGAAATCAATATGACCGGGCGTGTCAAGAAGAGTGAAAACGGTATCGCGGTATTCAAGCACCGCCTGCTTCGAAAAAATCGTAATACCTCTGTCGCGTTCAAGTGAAAAGGTGTCTAAAAAGGAATCCCTGTGGTCGACTCTTCCGAACTTCGAAATATTGCCCGAGCGGTAAAGCATCGCTTCCGTAAGAGTGGTCTTTCCCGAGTCAACGTGCGCGAGTATACCTGCAGCAATTCTTTTCACCCTTTCACCTCCGTCGCCTTATTCTTTCTTTATTATATATAAATCCGTAATCGTTTTCAATAATATTTACATTTTTTAGCGTTTATGCTATAATCTTAACAATGAGGTGTGAAGATGATTGAAAAAATAAAAGAGCTCGCCGTTAAATATAGGGAGCTGATTTTATACGTGATTTTCGGCTTTGTAACGACGGTAGCTAACTGGATAGCGTACGCCGTAATGGTTCGCGCATTAAAAATCGACTTAAGTACGGTAAAAATAGAAAATAACGTTTTTTATACCGTGTTTCACGGCGCGGCGGGTAAAACGATTACCCTTCTGCTTATTGCGAATATAGTCGCGTGGGTTGTAGGCGTAATAGTTGCGTTTACTACGAATAAGCTCTGGGTGTTTGAATCGAAGTCGCTCAAGCCCTCGACGGTGCTGAAAGAGCTTTCGGGTTTTATCGCGGCAAGACTTGCTACGGGCTTTCTTGAGTGGTTCGGAATACCCGCTCTCGTTCTCGCCGGTATGAATCAGAGCTTTCTCGGTATTGAGGGCTTTCCTGCAAAGATTATCGTAAGCGTTGTCGTAATAGTCGCGAACTATGTTTTCAGTAAATTCATAGTATTCAGAAAAAAGAAAAAAAAGCAGGAGGAATAACCTCCTGCGTTTTTTTATTCAAAATAATATACTCTCGTTTCGTAAGGTCTCGTTTTAAAGCCGTTGCCCTGAACCGTAGGGTTTTTGTAGTTACAGAGTATCGGTTTGCCCTCTTCGAGCC
>JAILGO010000078.1 GCA_024696725.1 Eubacterium sp.
GTTGCCTGCTGCCTTAACCTTAACCTTTACTTTGTAAGTGCCCTTCTTTAAGCCCTTGTTAACGGTGATTTTACCGTTCTTAGCAACTGTGATTTTCTTGTTGCCCTTGGACTTGGTAAAGGTTACCGCGCCCTTAGCGTTATTAACCGCGAACGCCTTTGCCTTTTTAATAACGGTCTTTTTATTCTTCTTAACCGTTACGGCCTTTCCTTTTGCGGTAAGGGTATTAGCCTTCTTTTCAGCGCTCTTTGGCTGAGCGGAGAGAGCGTATCCAAACTCCTGTACCCAGTAGTAATTACCGTCGTCGCCTTTGAATCCGGCTATACCGATACAGGTGAAAGACGAAGAAAGCATATTCCTTCTGTGGTCCTGTCCGTCATACGGTTCTTCGGTTTCGCACCATAAGTTGAACGCGCTTTCATAAGTGGGGCTCATTGCAATATTCTCGCCGTAGGTCATAACGTCCTTACCGTTAGCGTCCTTAACCGTACAGTCGAAGCAAACCGAACCGTCAGGCCTCGTATGAGAATTATTCTGCTCTAATTCCTTAGCTCTGATTTTCGCAATCGCCTCAAGGTTTACGTCGTACTTGTACGCAGTAAGGTTTGCATAAACCTTTTTCGTATTGGTTTCGTTCCAGCACCAGGCGTCGCTTCCGGTTCTGAAATTGTTTACCAGCGTAAGCATAGCACGGGCGTCGCTGTCGGGAGTAAGTTCACCGGCGAAGCTCTGAACGGATACCGCTGAAATGCTCATAAGCATTACGATTGACAATACTAAACTAATAACTTTTTTCATAAATTTTTCCTCCTGTTTTCATTTATATATTTATCAATCGGTCAATGATTGATTGACTTGCGTGCGTATACAGCGAAGGGTTATTCTTTGCCGTGCGCCGTAATTACAGGTGAAAAGAGTTAAATCCCAGCCGTTGTTTTCTTCCATTTCTTCGATACCGTACTCGCCTATTAAATCAATTTCGCTTACGGTATAGATATAGGTCATACCTAACATATCGGTAAATCTTATCGTTTCACCCTCGCGGATATATTTAAGCTTACCGAAATGGCTCTGGTAATTATGGGCGCAGATAATAAGCGAGCCGCTGTTTACGCTTCCGCTGTACCTGCACGGGGAGCTTTTAAGCTTTTCAAGGCTCCATCCCGACTGAACGGGAAGGGATATATCGTAAGACGGGATTGAGATAACCCCGATATACTCTACGCCGTCGATTACTGCAACTCTTTCCGACTTGTCATTTATATTATAACTTAAATCGTCGGTTTTTTCAACTATAGAAGAAATAATACTTTCAGCAGTTTCTCCGGCTTTTTCATCAATAATATGGTTATAAGTAAACAATCCCCCGGCTGCTGCTATAAACAGCAAGCCGAGAGTCATTAACGCTATACCTATTTTAGTCTTCTTCTTTCTTTCCCTTTGCATATAATACAAATCCTCTCGAGAACATCAGAACGCCGCAAAGCACGGTATGAATCCCGATTCGGGACCGCTCAGTATTTCGGTAAAAACGCGTAAAACGGACAAGGGAAGCGAAATTACCGTAAAGGATAACGGAGTCGGCTTCAATCCCGAAAGCATCAAGCCGAACAGCACGCTTTCAAACATAAAGGAGCGACTTAATAAATATATGGGCGGAACGCTTTCTATAGTATCCTCTCCCGACGGTACGACCGTAACGGTCTTTGTACCCGATAAAAAATAAAAACGCAGAGCTCAGGATATGAGCTCTGCTTGTTTTTTACTGCTTATTCTCAGTACGCCGTTTTAAAATGCAGCTCCTTTAAACCGTCGGCTTTTACAGAGAAGGCTATATATCCGTTTTCGGCTTCAACGAAGGTTATGCCTTTAGTTCCGGTAAAGCGCTTATTGCGGTAGACGGTTTTTCCGTTAAGCGTTACGCGCTGACTGTCGGAGAAGGGGAGGTAAATTATCGCCCCGGTGTTTTCGGGTACGGAGGCGTCGAGCGAAAACGCGCCGTCCGTCCTGCTTTCCGTAACGCGGATAATGCCCTTTACCGAGGGAACGACGCAGTTAACCGTATCGCCGTTTTCAAGCTGAGGTCTGATAACGAACTCCGAATATCCCGCTTTTGTCGGGCGTATTCCCGAAAAATACTTGCTCATAATTACAAGCGCTCCGCCCGACCACGCGTGATTCTGCGTTCCCGTATATTTATTCCATTTCTCCCAAAGAGTCGAACCTCCGTCGTCTGTCATTTTTTCGTATCTTCTTAGCATTCTCTCTTTAGCCGCGCCGTATTCGTCCATTTTACACAGCGCCTCGAGAACGTAGTATTCCATATACGGACTTGCGTTTTCCGTCTCTTTAAGCACGGTAGTTATAACGCCGTATTTTTCTTTTTCGGCAAGTCCCGAAAGCACGGCGAGCGCGTTCGCTCTGTCGTCGGGCTTTTTTACGCCGTCGCTTTTATAGCCCGAGTCCGTCCACAGCGCTTCGTAACCTCTTTTTATTTTATCCATTTTATCGGTTATACCGCCGCTGTTCCTTCCGAGCGCCTCAGCCATATTGTGTATTGAAGAGAGCGCGTAGTAATACCAGGCGTTTTCTATCGCGGTAACGTCGGCGCGAGACCCCCAGTCCATCCAGTCCCACGAGCCTTCGCGGTGTACGACAAGACCGTTTTCGTTTATTTTCCAGAGGTTGATATAATTTACCGAGGCGTCGTATACCTTATTTAAAAATTCCGCGTCGCCCGTATAGAGATAATAAGTCCAGAAGCCGCATATTCCCGCGAGCTGCTGAACGGGAAGCTCAAATAATGCCTCTCCCGTCGGCACGACGGTCTGTAATACCTTCGTGTCTTTATCAATATGACCGAGCATCGAAGCGACGCCCTTCTGATAGAGAAGATAGGAATTCGCGTCGAGGGCGTACATCGACATCGCCATTTCGTTAGTTACGTCGCCCCACCACTGCGCTCTTTCTCTGTCGGGACAGTCCATAAAGTTATCACGCATTGTGACGTAAAGGGTACGAAGCGATTTCTGCCAGAGGGCGTTAAGCCTTTCGTCGTTACATTCGTAGATTCCCGAAAACTCGGTATTATAGCCCGTTTCCCTGTATTTCAGCTCAAGAATTTTAACTCCCGCGGGGAACGAGTAGGTAATATGCTGACCGTTAAACCAGCCCGGCGCCTCGAATTCCTGAACGCCGTCCTTTGTAATATAGGTATCGCTTACCGCGCCGAGCCAGGTGTTTTCCGTAAAAATTCTTATCTTTCTGCCCGCCTTCGCTTCAATCTTAAAATACGGCGTACACTGCGCGTTATATGGAATACCGAGCGTTACGGTCTTTCCCGTTTTCGTTGTAACGCCCTTGTATTCGCCGGAATTTTCATAGTCCTTAAGACCGTAATCTTTAAGCATCGGGATTCCGCGGGGATAAAGCTCTCCCCACGGGGACGAGCCGCCCTTTCCGTATTCGCAAGCCGCCTCCCACTCGCTGTCGTCAAAATCGGCGTCAAGCCAGTTTCCCGCTTCTTTCCGCGCGTCGTAATTGATGTTTGATTCGGGTAATCTGTAATTCGGCTTCGATAAAAATGAATCCTTAAGATATGCCGCGTTTCTTCGCACTTTCCAGCTTTTATCGGATATGATACTTCCCGCTTCAAAGAGAAAGCCTCCCTTGCCGCTGTCCGTAGAGGAAAAGCTTTTATCCTTTCCCCAGTACCACACGAGAGCGCAGATAACGTTTTTTCCCGATTTAAGATATGAGCCGATTTCAACAGTATCGTAGTAGCTTCCGCTTTCCGTCGGTCCTCTTTTTACGCCGCCGTCGGAAACCGCGGTTTCGCCGTTTATATAAAGCAGGTATTTTGAATCGGCGGAAATATATGCCGTCAGTTTTTTCGGCGCTTCGGTAAGCTCAACGCTCTTTCTTAAGCACATCCAGACGTTTTCCTCGCCCGCGTCGGAGGAATCCCAGATATATTCAGCGCTCCAGTCGGTTTTAGCTTTTGTATCAAGCTGAACGTAAGGGGGAAGCTCCTCGGGTACGGTATATTCGTTTTTAAAATACCGTCCTGCGTTGCCGCCGCCGATAACTCCCGAAAGCAATGAAGCCAGCGCAAGAATAAACGATATGATTTTATTCATATTCTTCACCTCAATTACCGCCGTCTGTTACCGTCATTATATCATAACGCAGTGAAAAAGTACACCGCCGCAGGTAAGAATATAAAAATACGGTACAGATAAGACGCTCCGCTTTCTATCGGACGCATTGCCGCCCGTTAAGACAGTATTCCGTTCAAAGATTGACATAGCCGTTTATCTTTGATACTATACAATTGTTATAATGTGTAAATGCTCTTTTCTGAAAGGAGATTAATATGAACTACCGTGATTTCGGAGCAACGGGCGAAAAAATATCCGCGCTCGGCTTCGGCTGTATGCGCCTTCCCGAATATGAGGAGGGCGGCAAGCATTTTATCGTTCAGGAAAAGGTAGACGAAATGCTCGCCTTCGCCTTTGAAAACGGCGTAAACTATTTCGACACCGCGCCTCACTACTGTAACCACAACAGCGAGGCTGCCGTAGGCCACGCCGTAAAGGACTTCCGCGATAAAATCCTTATATCCACAAAGTGTCCGATGGACGACGACCTGACTCAGGACAAGTACCGCCGTCTGCTTGAAAGAAGCCTTACGAGGCTCGGCACGGACTATATTGATTTTTATCACTTCTGGGGTATCGGAAGAAAGCAGTTTGAAAATCTGATTTTAAAAAACAACCTTCTTGAAGCGGCTGCGAAGGCGAAGGAGGAAGGGCTTATCCGCCATATTTCCTTCTCCTTCCACGACGACCCGGGAGTAATCAGGCTTATCGTCGACACCTCGGAAAAAGAGGGCGTTAAGATGGAATCAATGCTCTGTCAGTACAACCTGCTTGACCGCTCGAACGAGGAAATGATTAAGTACGTGAACGAAAAAGGTCTCGGCACGGTCGCTATGGGACCCGTAGGCGGAGGAAGACTCTCCGCGCCGACGGACCTTTATAATAAGCTGACGGGTAAGCCCGCGATTGCGACTTATGAGCTTGCTTTCAGGTTCTGTCTCGGTAATCCTAATCTTAACTGCGCGCTTTCGGGTATGCAGGATATTGATATGGTGAAAAAGAATATAAAGGTCGCAAGCGACAATACGGCTTTCTCCGAGGAGGAGTGGCAGCGGCTCGGGCTTGCTATGGAGGAAATAAAGAAGTTTTCCGAGCTTTACTGCACGGGCTGTAAATACTGTCAGCCCTGTCCGATGGAGATAAATATTCCGAAGCTCTTTGAGATGTATACCTACTATAACGTTTACGGCTTAAAGGAGCACGCAAAGCACATGATGCGCGAATATATCAGGAAGGACGGAAAGACCTTCGAGCACTGTATAGACTGCGGCGCCTGCGAGGATAAATGCCCTCAGCACCTTAAAATCCGCGAGAATCTTAAAATGGTCTGCGACCTGCTCAGCGAGTAAAAAAATAAAGCCCTCAAGGGGCGCCCGTCATAAAGAAGGTGGTTGAGTTTAACTCAACCACCTTCTTTAATTATTTCAACAAATCATAAGATGTCTAATGGTTTGCAAGGTCTTTTTCCAGTTCATCGGGCGTGTGCGTATGAGCGTGTTCGCCGTCTTTGATGAAATGCTTATGGTCGTGAGAATGGGTTACAGTATGTGTATGCGTTGAGCCGTCGTGCGTATGAACAATGGTATGTGTATGCAAATGACGATGCTTGAATACTAGAGTATCATATATTACGAATACCGTTCCCACTATCATAAGCACGGTAGCAATAATTGTGTTGACGGACATTTTTTCATTAAGAAAAACAAATGAAATTGCAGCTCCTATAAAAGGCGCAACTGCGTAATATGCGCTCGTTTTAGCGGCTCCGAGTGTATTCTGTGCTTTAACATAAAGAAAAATGCTTAATCCGTACGCCACGGAACCGAGCAATAATGAAAGAGCAATATACTTTATTTGGGGTAAATGTTCACCGACAATCAAAGCGATTATAAATGAACCGAGCCCGGAAAATGCGCCCTTTAGCAACACTATTTCATAAGTACTTTTTGATGAGATTTTCCGTGTGCAGTTGTTTTCAAGACCCCAGCAGAGCGTAGCGAGAAGAACAAAAAGAGAGCCTGTTGAGAAATGCAAATCGGAAAAACTGTTAACGGTAAGCAAAGCACCCGATAAGGTGATAATTGCTATCGCACTCCAAAGCCATTTTGATATTGCCTCTCTGAATACAACCAACGCGATTAATGCGGTAGCAACGATTTCAAAATTACCGAGGAGTGAAGCGGTTGAAGAATTGCCCTTGCTGATTCCGAGCATCAGAAAAATCGGAGCGGCAATATCAAGCACAATCATTCCGACAGTGTACGGTAAGTCGCTTTTATTTAATTTGTTTTCATTCTGTTTTTTACCTGTCAGCAGATAAATAATGCCTATGCCCAGCGCCGCACCGAAATACAGAAACGAAGCCATAAAGGTCGGCGTAACCTTTTCAAGCAAAAGTTTGGAGAAAGGTATATTTATTGCATAGAATATTGCTGCGAGTAACGCAAAGATAATTGATAAAACTTTTTTGTTCAATTCTATTTCCTCGAAAAATCCCGATTTGTCGCCTTCATTATACCACACATCCAACCAAAAGAAAAGCAAGGAATGAATTTCATTCCTTGCTGTGCTGTTATATTAAATCATTAATCACTTTGTCAATGTCGCCGTCAATGCAGATTGACTGCTTTCTGATTTCAGTCGGTGCGTTTGCTTCGCCCTTGTTTATACATACATAAGTTGCATCGGGGTTTTCGTTCGTGTACTGCCAAAAGGGATATTTGATAATAACGGGCGTGTTATAACCAACACCGAGTTCAAGGTAAAGCACCTTGCCCTTTTTATGCAGTTCGGTAAACTCAGCATAATGCTGATACGCTTTGTGCCAGCCGTCGTCCTCAACAAACTTGG
>JAILGO010000005.1 GCA_024696725.1 Eubacterium sp.
GTCGTCGGTTTCCGCAAAGCCCGTAGCCTCACGAATCTGATAATTCGTGAACTTCATTTTCTTCATCTGGGCTTTAGCGAGGAATTCAGCGTTACCGCCGAGCATAATATCGGTACCACGGGCCCGCCATGTTGGTTGAAATCGTAACCTGACCGTATTTGCCGTGCAGGCGCTTATTTTTTATTCGTCCTTAGATTTAAAATACAGCTTTTTCAGCCTGCTCATAACGACGTTATAGGGGTATGAAAAGACCGTACACAAAGCGATTACGAGCAAGAGCATAACGGCAGTCTGAACCGCCTCGGCAGCAGCGGCGTTTTTAATTACCCTCGTTATTATCGCGTTAAGCGCGTTTACAACCGTGTCTGCAACGATGAATCTGTGGAAAAGATAGAAAAACAGGGAATTTCTTCCTATATACAGAAGCGGCCTGAACGGGACAAGTCCGGACAGCGCAAAAACGAGCAGACTGAGAAGAACCCCGAGAATAATCATTGATACCCAGTTCGCGTAAGCCCCGACGCTCATTTCCGAGGAGCCGCCGCCGAGCAATCCGTTAATCACGGTTGCAGCAATTCCGATTATAAGAAGAACGAGAGCGGTAAGGCAGAGCCGTTTTTTATTCTCCGTTTCAAATAATCCGTTCAGTTTCTCCTTAAACACGTAGCCGAACGCTACGAACGCGAGCGCTACGAAAGCAACGTCGCAGCAAAACGGAAGCGAATAGTTAAACGCGCGGTCGAGTATATACTGACAAAGGCTGATACCGACCGAAACGGCAAGAACGGCCTTCGGGTTGTTTTTGAATACCTTTACAATTAAAAACAAAAGCGCTTCACAGACGAACAGGCAGGGCAAAAACCAATACGAGCCTGCGGAATATTTACCGTTCTGTATTGCGAGAAACACGGCAGGAAGCTGATACCTGAGAACCTCCGTGAGATTTATGCTTTTTGTTACAATAAGCTCTTTCAATACGTTCTTTAAAATAATTGCGAAGGAAAACAGCAGATAGGGTATTAAAATAGAGAAACAACGCTTTTTAAAAAAGACCTTTGCGCTTTCCTCCCTGAAGGTTATGCCGCTGAGAATAAAGAACAGAGGCATATGGAAGGAATAAATAAAGCTGTGAAGGGTAAGCGGAATATTTAAATGACCGAGAATAACGAGACATATACCGATACCCTTGGCGGCGTCAATATACTTAATGCGTCCGTTTTTCATATCTGCCCTCCTTAAAAGCAATCGGGACAATCTTTTAACCTTTCGGCTGAAGACCGTCCCGTTTCGTTTTTTAATTATTGTCTGAGCTCGTCGAGGCTTCTGCCGGGAGCGCCGTGACATTTCTTATACTTAAGACCGCTTCCGCACGGACACGGGTCGTTAGGACCGATTTTCTTACCCTTGCGGATTGTAACCTGCTTAGCGTTGCTTTCGGTCTCGCTTGACGACGTAGATGTAACTCTTGCTACGGCTCTTCTCTGTACGTCGGCTCTGTGTCTCGGCATAAGAGTAAGCATCATCTTAGCTGTATCCTCACGGATAGCCGCAGTCATTTCCTCGAACATATCGCCCGATTCCATACGGTAAGCAACTACCGGGTCACGCTGAGCGTAGGAGCGAAGGTGAATACCCTTCTTTAAGTCGTCCATTGCGTCGATGTGGTCCATCCAGTAGGTATCAACGTTTCTGAGAAGAATCATTCGCTCGAAGTCGCCGAACATCTCGTCGCCGAGAAGCTCGTGCTTATGGTTGATAATCTCAGCGGCTCTTGCCTGAAGAAGCTCGGTAGCGCTTGCAACGGTAAGGTCCGCAATGTCGGCGAAGTCCTCGTCGGTAGCGATGAGCCATTCCTTATACTTCTCACGGAGACCTTCAATGTTCCAGTCGTCCTTATTGTCGCCTGCAAAGTACATTGCAACGGTGTCGGAGATATTCTGGTCAATCATCTTGTTGATGGTCTCGGTAATGTCGATTCCGTCAAGAACCTGGTCACGCTGGCTGTAGATAAGCTCTCTCTGACGGTTCATAACGTCGTCGTACTGAAGCGTATTCTTTCTGATTTCGAAGTTCTTACCCTCAACCTTCTTCTGTGAGGATTCGATGGTCTTGGAAATCAGCTTGTTTGTAATCGGCTCGTCCTCGGGCTGATTAAGTCTTGCCATAACGAGCTGCATCTTATCGCCGCCGAAGAGACGCATAAGGTCGTCCTCGCAGGAGAGATAGAACTGGCTTGCGCCGGGGTCGCCCTGACGTCCGGAACGTCCGCGGAGCTGGTTATCAATACGTCTTGCGTCGTGTCTTTCGGTACCGAGAATGAAGAGTCCGCCTGCTTCGCGTACCTTGTCGGCTTCCTCTACGATTTCTTCCTTATACTTCTTTTCAAGCTCAACGAAGGTTCTTCTTGCTTCAAGGATTTCTTCGTCGTCGGTTTCCGCAAAGCCCGTAGCCTCACGAATCTGATAATTCGTGAACTTCATTTTCTTCATCTGGGCTTTAGCGAGGAATTCAGCGTTACCGCCGAGCATAATATCGGTACCACGGCCCGCCATGTTGGTTGAAATCGTAACCTGACCGTATTTACCTGCCTGAGCGACAATCTCTGCTTCCTTTTCGTGATTCTTAGCGTTAAGTACGTTGTGAGGGATGCCTTCCTTCTTGAGAAGCTTTGAGAGATGCTCGGACTTTTCAATACTGATTGTACCGACAAGTACGGGCTGTCCCTTTTCGTGACATTCCTTAATCTGCTTAATAACGTTACGGTATTTACCTGCTTCCGTACGGAAGATAACGTCGGGTCTGTCGTCACGGATAAGCGGTTTGTTGGTCGGAATTTCAACAACGTCGAGCTTATAGATTTCGTCGAATTCCCTTGCTTCCGTAGCGGCTGTACCGGTCATACCGGAAAGTTTCTTATAAAGACGGAAGTAGTTCTGGAAGGTGATAGTTGCAAGAGTCTTGCTTTCGTGCTCAACTCTTACCTGCTCCTTAGCCTCGAGCGCCTGATGGAGACCCTCGTTATAACGTCTGCCTTCCATGATACGACCCGTGAATTCGTCGACGATTTTAACCTGACCGTCTTTTACTACGTAGTCGATATCTCTTGTCATAACGCCGTGAGCCTTGATAGCCTGGTCGATATGGTGGCGGAGCGTAGTATGCTCGATATCCATAAGGCTGTCGATTTCAAAGTAAGCCTCAGCCTTTTCAACACCGCTCTTAAGAAGAGTAGCGGTCTTAGCCTTCTCGTCTACAATGTAGTCGCCTTCGTAATTCTCTTCGATATCCTGCTTGTCGTCGGTCTTTGCAACCTTAACCATGGTAAGAGTCTGTACGAAGTCGTCAGCCTTCTTGTAAAGCTCCGTTGAAGCGTCGCCCTTACCGCTGATGATAAGGGGAGTACGCGCCTCGTCGATAAGGATTGAGTCAACCTCGTCAACGATGCCGAAGATATGGCCTCTCTGAACCTTCTGCTCTTTATACTGAACCATATTATCACGAAGATAGTCGAAGCCCATCTCGTTATTTGTACCGTAAGTGATGTCGCAGTTATACGCTTCCTGACGCTCTGCGTTGCTCTTTTCATGGATAATAAGACCGACCGTTAAGCCGAGGAAACGGTAAACCTTACCCATCCACTCGGAGTCACGCTTTGCAAGATAGTCGTTAACCGTTACGATATGAACGCCTTCGCCCGTGAGCGCGTTAAGATATGCGGGAAGGGTAGCAACAAGAGTTTTACCTTCACCGGTTTTCATTTCGGCGATTCTTCCCTGATGAAGAACGATACCGCCGATAAGCTGTACGTCAAAGTGACGGAGACCGATTACACGGTCGGCTGCCTCGCGGCAAACCGCGAATGCGTCGGGAAGAATGTCGTCAAGCGTTTCGCCGTCCTTAAGTCTGCCCTTGAGAATGGGAGTCTGACCTGCGAGTTCCTTATCGTCCATAGCCGCATACTTATCTGCGAGCTCATTAATCTTATTTACTGTTTTCTGAAGCTTTTTAACCTCATGCTTTGAATAGTCGCCGAAAAGGGCGTTTACAAATTTACTTGCCATTTATTTACACCTCGTTAGGAAATTTTTATTTTGCGGCGCCGCGCGCCAAAGAATTAAAAGAAAAGCTGTTAATGCGTTACGGCTCGGGAACAATAGCCTGTGTAATCTCTGCTTTAAGCACGTTAAACACGGTGGGAGCAGCGCCCGTTATGCACTGAGCGGCGGCTTTTACGTTATTAACCTTTTGTACGGCTGCTGTTTCAAACTGTTCCGCAGCCCTTGCGCCGAGCTCCGCTACGACGGACAGTCTTGCTTCGCTTATTGTGACCGCCGTATAGGTGCAGAGCGTGAACGCCATCGTTATACAGATTGCCGCGCACAAGCCCTGTTTAACAAGAAATTTCTGCATAGCCTTTCCTTTCGCTTTAGTATTTTTCGGCTGAAAACCGTCACTCTCTATTATATATAATTAACAGCCTTTTTGCAAGAACTATTTTGTTTTTATAAAGATTTGATTTTTTATTCTTTATATGGTATAATCAACAAAATTGAGCTACATCATATTGTTATTTTTCTTAGTTTCAGAGGACGAATATGAAAGAGGTTTTAAAAAAGTATTTCGGAGCGACCAAGTGGAAGCGCCTTTTCGATATATTTTTAGCGCTTTTCGGAATGGTTGTGCTCTCACCCGTATATATTGTAATAATATGCCTTCTGGTTATTACTCCCGACAGCAAGGTTTTCTTCAGTCATGAGAGAAGGGGAAGAAGGGGAAAGCCGTTCAGGATATACAAGTTTCAGACTATGCGCAACAGCACCCCGAACGTAGCTACCTGCGACCTTGAAAACCCCGACCGGTATATCACAAAGGTAGGAAGAATTTTAAGAAAAACGAGCCTTGACGAGCTTCCGCAGCTTTGGAATATTCTTAAGGGCGATATGAGCTTCGTCGGACCGCGCCCGCTTATTTCAAGCGAGCTCAGAGCTCACCGCCTACGCCTTGAATACGGAGTTTACCGCTTCCGTCCCGGGCTTACGGGCTGGGCGCAGATTAACGGACGCGACAGTATTTCGCTTATGAAAAAGATGAAGCTTGATAAGGAATACTGCGATAACTGGAGCATCGGACTTGATATTAAAATTATGTTTAAATCCGTAAGCACAGTTATAACGAGAGAGGGCTTCCACGAGGGAACCTTCCACAGAAGATAATACACAAACAGGGTAAAAATGTCTTAGGAGAAAAATATGGAAAGAAACTTTATCGACGGCTATACCGAATGGCAGTCAAACCCCGAGATTACAGGCGTAGGAAAGCTGCCGCAGCACGCTACCTATATGCCCTACGGCGATTACAAGGAGGCGCTTAAGGCCGAGCGCTATGAGTCGTCAAGAGTTAAGCTGCTTAACGGCAAATGGCGTTTTAAGCTCTATAAAAACTACGCTTACCGTCCGAGCGATTTTGCGCAGCCGCTTTACGACAGCCACAACTGGGACAGCGTTATCGTACCCTGCTCGTGGCAGATGCAGGGCTATGACCAGAATCAGTATTGTAACGTGCGCTATCCGTGGGAGGGAACGGAGGATATATGTCCGCCCAACGCGCCGACAAAGCATAACCCCGTAGGCTGTTACTTAAAGCGCTTTCATGTTAACGAGAACGTGCTTTCAAAGCGCGTCGTACTCTGTTTTGAGGGCGTTGAATCGGCGTTCTATCTTTATGTAAACGGCGAGAGAATCGGTTACAGCGAGAGTAGCTTTAACCGTGCGGAATTCGATATTTCCCGCTATCTTGTCGAGGGAAGCAACGTAATCGGCGTTGAGGTTTACCGCTGGTGTACAGGCTCCTGGCTCGAGTGTCAGGATATGTGGAGACTAAGCGGTATTTTCCGCGACGTATATATTTATACAACCGAGAAGGAATATATCCGCGATTTCGAAATTCACGCGGAGCCGGACTCTCAGCTTCACGACGGATATCTTGACGTTACGGTAAAAACGAACGGCGCTTACGAGGGACTTTCAATAGATATGAACGTTGTCGACGGCGAAGGAAACGTCGTCGCGCTCGACAGCCGCTACGCGAGCGAGGAGCATATAACCGAGCTCAAGGCGATTGTTACCAACGTTAAGCCGTGGTCGGCTGAGGAGCCGAATCTCTATACCGTCGTGCTTACTCTTAAGAATAACGGAATCCCGATTGAATATATCTCTCAGCGCGTAGGTTTCAGAACCGTTGAAATTAAAGACGGAATTATCCGTATAAACGGAAAACGCGTCGTTTTCAAAGGCACGAACCGCCACGAATTCGACTGCCGCACGGGACATTATGTATCCGAGGAAACAATGCGCCGCGACATAGAGATAATGAAGAAAAACAATATCAACGCGGTGCGCACCTCTCACTATCCTAACGCTCCGCGCTGGTACGAGCTCTGCGACGAATACGGACTTTACGTAATCGACGAGAACAATATGGAAACTCACGGTACATACTGGTCGAATATTATCGGTTGTCCCGCTCTTCCGGGCTCAAGGCCCGAATGGGAAAAGGCGTGTATGGAGCGTATCAAAGCGCTTTATCACCGCGACAAAAACCATTCCTGCGTTGTATGCTGGTCGATGGGTAATGAGAGCCACGGCGGTGAAAACGTCAGAAAAATGTATAACTGGCTTAAGGAAACCGACAAGTCGCGCTTCGTTCACTTTGAGCTTGACGGCGACCCGAACGAAAGAGAGCTTTCCGACGTACAGTCGAAGATGTACGCCCGTCCCGAATTCCTCGAGGAATATGCGGTAACGGGAAGGGATTCGAGACCGTTTATCCTCTGTGAATATACTCACGCTATGGGTAATTCCTGCGGCTCGACCGACGAGTACACGGCGCTTTGGGATAAATATCCCTGTCTACAGGGCGGTTTCGTATGGGACTGGGTTGACCAGAGCATACTTACGACCGACGAAAACGGAAACGAATATCTCGCTTACGGCGGAGATTTCGGCGAGGAGCCGCACGACGGACATTTCTGCGGTAACGGACTTCTCTTCGGCGACAGAACCGAAACGCCGAAGCTTGCGGAAATCAAAAAGCTCTATCAGAACGTTGATTTCAAGGCGATTGACGCGGAACGCGGAGTTATTGAAATCAAGAACAAGTATCTTTTCACGGACCTTGATAAATTTGAATTTTACTGGGAGCAGAGTACCGAAAAGGGCATTATCCGTAAGGGTACGGAATGCGTTTCGCTCGCGCCCGGCGATAAGCGCGTAATCGACCTCGAGCTCAGCAAGGCGACCAACGACGAAAGCTATCTTTACCTTGCGTTCAGGACGAAGGACGAGGAGCCCGAAACGGTTGCTTACGAGCAGTTTATAATCAACGAATTTGAAAACACCTTCGACGGGCTTGACGGCGACGAGGAGCTTCTCGTATCCGATACCTACGGCGCAATCCATGTTGTATCCGAAAGGCTTGACGTCCGCTTTGAGCGCCGTGAAAGACATCAGCTTACCTCGATTAAGGTCGACGGTGAGGAAATGCTTTCGGCTCCCGTACGCCTTAACTTCTGGCGCGCGCTTACCGATAACGACCGCGGAAGCCGTGCGGGCTCACGTCTCGGTTGCTGGAGAGACGCGGGCGACACCCCGGGAATTTACAACAACACGATGTGGAGTATTGAAAATTACCAGATTCTCGACGGCGGTAAAAAGGTTGTAATTACAAGCGCCGCAAGGGTTATGACTCAGCCCGTCAGCAAGGCGATTGTTATCTACACCGTTACTTCCAGGGGTATAGGAATTGATATGGAATTCATCCCTGATTCCTCGCTTCCCGAGATTCCCGAGGTCAGCGTACTCTTCGAGCTGCCTAAGGATTTTGAGGAGCTTGTATACCTCGGCAACGGTCCCGACGAGTGCTATATCGACAGAGACAACGCGAGCGTTGTCGGACTTTATACGACGAGCGTAAGCAGGCTGTGGGTTCCGTATCTCAAGCCGCAGGAATGCGGAAACAGAACGGGCGTAAGATACGCTACGCTTATCGGCGAAAGAAAGGCGCTTACGTTTATCGCCGAGCCCGTAATGGAATTCAACGCGGCTCACTGGCTCCCGAAGGAAATCGAGGAGACGTGGCACCAGAAGGACCTTCCTCCTGTTGAAAAGACGGTAGTACGCTGTATCGCGCGTCAGCAGGGCGTCGGCGGTTACGACAGCTGGGGAGCGCACTGCAACGAGAAGTATAAGAACAAGACCGGCAAGACCTACAGACTCAGGTTCCGTATCTGCTTTTAACGGCGATAATTCAGTTCATAAAAATTTTACTTGACAAAAAAGGACATTGGTATTATATTTTCATAAAGACGCATATAAAAATATTATGTAATTATGATATGAAAGGAAACAAATATGTCGTTTAAAGAGTCGGCGGTAAGCTTTGCTATAAAAAACGCCGTTAAATATGCAAGAAAAGATTTTAATAAGAACGCGCCGCGAATTCTCAAGCTTGTTGAGATGGCAGACGTTAAAAAGGTTAACCGCACCGCTTATGCGGGACTTCACGATGCGCTTAATGACCCGAACAATAACTGGAATCGGTTTGCTAAAAGACTTATCTGTGACATTAACGAGGATGTTCTCAATAAGTTTATCCCCGCGGCTATCAATGTTGCGATTAACAGCTACAGCGTAAGAATGAAGGCTATCGAGGAGTACGGATGTAACGTACCGTGGGCTATTCTTATGGACCCGACCGCAGCCTGTAACCTTAAATGTAAGGGCTGCTGGGCGGCGGAGTACGGTCACGAAAGCTCGCTTTCGTACGACGACCTTGCAAGAATTATCCGTCAGGCGAAAGAGCTCGGAACCTATATGTTCCTTTATACGGGCGGCGAGCCGACGATAAGAAGAGCCGACCTTATGCGTTTATGCCGTGAAAACCCCGACTGTATCTTTATGAGCTTCACTAACGGTACGCTTATTGACGACAGCTTCGCTGACGAAATCCGCGACGTCGGAAACTTCTATCCCGCGTTCTCTATTGAGGGCTATGAGGAGGAAAACGATTTCCGCCGCGGCGAAGGCACGTTCAAGCGCTGCACGGCTGCTATGCAGAGACTTAAGGAAAGAGGAGTTCCCTTCGGCGCCTCTCTTTGCTATACAAGTAAGAATACGGACCTTCTCGCGTCCGACGAATATATCGACTGGCTTATCGACAAGGGCGTTATGTTCGCGTGGTTCTTTACTTATATGCCGACGGGCAACGGCGCCGTTACCGAGCTTATGGTAAATCCCGAGCAGAGAGCGCTTATGTACAGAAAAATGCATGAGTGGAGAAGAACGAAGGCAATCTTTGCTCTCGATTTCTGGAATGACGGCGAGTACGTTCAGGGCTGTATTGCGGGAGGCAGACATTACTTCCATATTAACGCAAACGGCGACTGCGAGCCCTGTGCTTTCGTTCACTATTCAAACGTGAACATTAAGGAAAGCTCGGTGCTTGACGCGCTGAGAAGCCCGCTCTTTATGGCTTATCAGAGAAATCAGCCGTTTTCAAACAATATGCTTCGTCCCTGCCCCGTGCTTGACAACCCCGGCGCTATCAGTAAGATGGTTGCCGAAACGGGAGCTTACTCAACAGAGATGGAGCATCCCGAAAGCGCTAACGCTCTCTTTGACAAGACGATTGACGCGGCTAAGGCATGGAAGGCGAAGGCTGACGAGCTTTTCAGCCGCGACGATTACATAGCCAAGCACGTCAAGGACGAGAACATGTATAACTTCGAAAGACCCGACGAGGAACGCGAGTTCAGAGAGTTTGAAAAGACGGAATAATATTGATAAAAAAGAGGGCGTATCTGCTGATACGCCCTTTAAAGACTTTAAGGTTAAGAAAAATGGGACTTTTTAATTTTGCAAGAAAAGGAAAAATAGAATACATTATCGCAGGACTCGGAAATCCCGGCGCGAAGTACGCGAAAACGCGTCACAACGCGGGCTTTATGGCGCTTGATTTGCTCGCCGAAAAGGAGGGCTTCGAGTATAAGAAGCTCAAGTTCCGCGCGCTTGTTGCCGACGAGATTATCGGCGGAAAGCGCTGTCTTATTATGAAGCCTCAGACGATGATGAATCTCTCGGGCGAGGCGGTGCTTGCGGCGGCTCAGTATTACAATATTCCCGACGAAAAAATAATAATTATCTACGACGACGTTTCGCTCGACGTGGGTAAAATCCGCGTTCGCCGAAAGGGAAGCGCGGGCGGTCATAACGGAATTAAAAGCATTATCTCCTGTCTCGGAAGCGAGGATTTTCCGCGCGTAAAAATAGGCGTCGGAAAGAAGCCGACTCCCGAATACGATATGATAAGCTGGGTTCTCGGAGAAATCGAATCCGATAAAAAGAAGGCTTTTGACGATAAACTGAACGACGCGGTCGGCGCTGCCGAAGCGATAATACGCGACGGCGTTGACAGCGCAATGAATGAATTTAATTCATAGAAACGGTGAAAATATAATATGTCAGGCTTTTCAAAAATGATTGAAAAAAGCGAAGAATTTATCAGCCTCAGCGCGAGCGTAACCACCCCCTCTGCTCCCGTTGGGGCCACAGGACTTCCGGGCGTTGCCAAAGCGGCGGTAATTCATTCGCTCTGTGAAACCGGGAATAAAAAGGCGTTCGTTATTACTCCTGACGAGGCGAGCGCCGTAAGGCTTTACGAAAACCTTTCTGCGATTCAGAAGGGCGTTTTATTCTACCCTAAAAGGGAGTTCACCTTCCTTGAGGTCGAGGGAATAAGCAGGGAATACGAGCAGCTCAGGCTCGGCGTCTTAGCTAACGTTACGGACGATAATTACAGCGTCGTCGTCGCTTCCGTCGGCGCGGCTATTCAGTATACCATGCCGCCCGAGGCTCTGCGCGAGCGCACGTTTACGATTAATACGGGCGATGAAATCGACCTCGGTAATATCTCCGAAAAACTAATAAAGGCAGGCTATACACGATTTGACGAGGTCGACGGAACGGCTCAGTTTTCCGTGCGCGGCGGACTTATAGATATTTACCCGCCGGGAGCGGACTCGCCCGTGCGTATTGAGCTCTGGGGAGATACGGTCGACAGTATCGCGCGTTTCGATATTTCTACGCAGCGACGCGGAGAAATTGTCGGCAGCGTTGAGATAATTCCCTCGACGGAGGTGCTCTTTCCGTCGAAGAGCGAGCAGGCGAAGCGTATTGACGCGCTCGCTGCAACGCTTCAGGGAAAGGCGGTCAAAGCGCGCGAAAAGCTCTATCAGGACAGGGATAAGCTGAACAGCGGAATTGCGCTTCGCTGCAGCGATAAATATCTTCCGTTAGCTTATGAAAGCGGCGGTCTTTTCGACTATCTTGACGGTATGCTTATCGTCTGCGATACAGGGAACGTCAGGGACAGGTGTGAAAACGCGAACCGACTTATGAACGAGGAGCTTAAATGGCTTCTTGAGGACGGGATTATATGTAAGGGCATAGATAAGTTTATGCTCACCTTCGGCGAGCTCTGCGAGGTTTACGAGGGACACGGCGCGGTTTATCTTGATGCGCTTCCGCGCGGAAGCTTCGATACCCCGATTAAGTACCTTTCGACCTTTAATATGTTTGAGATACCGCCTTTTTCGGGTACGCTCTCACAGCTTAAGGAGGAGATTTATCCGCTCATAAAGACGGGATACGCCGTTCTTATGTATTCGGGTACATCGCGCGCAGGCAAAGCGCTCGCGAACGACCTGACCGATAACGGCGTTGACGCGCTTTATTACGGCTCAATGCCTGCCGAGCTCAGGCGCGGCGCGGTTTCTGTAGTTTCCGGCGCGTTGAACTCGGGCTTCCGCGACGGCGCGTCAAAGCTTGCCGTGTACTCCTACGGAAGAAGCACTCAGAGCACAAAAAAGCACCGTCGGTTTTCTTCAAAGGACGCGCTTCACTCGCTCGACGAGCTGTCCGTCGGGGATTATATCGTCCACAGCGTGCACGGTATCGGTATCTTCGAGGGGATACATTCGCTTGAGCTTCAGGACGTACGCAAAGATTACATTAAAATAGGCTACGCTAAGGGGGATACGCTTTACGTCCCCGTTACTCAGCTCGATATGGTATCAAAATATATCGGTCCCGAGGAGAACAGCAGGGTTAAGGTAAACCGTCTCGGCTCGGGCGACTGGGCAAAAACCAAGAGCAGAGTCAAGGCGAGCGTTCAGGATATGGCGAAGGAGCTTATTTCGCTCTATGCAAAGCGAATAAGCACAAAGGGCTTCGCCTTCTCCGAGGACTCGGACCTTCAGCGCGATTTTGAGCTTCGTTTTGAATACGACGAGACTGAGGACCAGCTCCGCAGCATCGACGAAATAAAGAGCGATATGGAAAAGCCGTCGCCTATGGACAGACTGCTTTGCGGCGACGTCGGCTTCGGTAAGACCGAGGTTGCCTTAAGAGCCGCCTTCAAGTGTATCTGCGACGGTAAGCAGTGCGCTATACTTGTACCGACGACCGTTCTCGCGATGCAGCATTTTGAAACGGCGAAAAAGAGAATGGAGCCTTATCCGATAAGAACCGAGATGCTTTCGCGTTTCGTTTCAAATACAAAGCAGAAGGAAATACTTAAGGACCTTGAACGCGGTACGGTTGAGCTTCTTATAGGAACTCACAGAATGATTAGCCGCGATATACGCTTTAAGGATTTAGGACTTCTGATAGTTGACGAGGAGCAGCGCTTCGGCGTGGCTCAGAAGGAAAGAATAAAGGAGCAGTTTCCTAAGGTCGACGTACTCACTCTCTCCGCGACTCCGATACCGAGAACGCTGAATATGGCAATGAGCGGAATTCGCGATATGTCGCTTTTAGAGGAGGCGCCCGGCGAGAGATATCCCGTTCAGACCTACGTTATTGAATACGATTTCGGTATTCTCTGCGAGGCTATGGAGCGCGAGCTTTCAAGAGGCGGTCAATGCTATTTCCTTCACAATAATATCGAAACTATAGACCATACCGCGGTTATGATTAAAAAGGCGCTCCCCGACGCGAGAATCGGTATCGCTCACGGTAAAATGAGCGAGGAGCAGCTCTCCGACGTATGGCGCCAGCTGCTTCTCGGCGAGGTCGATATTCTCGTCTGTACGACGATAATTGAAACGGGAATTGATATTCCGAACGTCAACACGCTTATAATTGAAAACGCCGACAGAATGGGACTTGCCCAGCTTCACCAGATACGCGGAAGAGTAGGCCGCTCGTCGCGCAGAGGCTACGCCTATTTTACGTTTCAGAAGGGCGCCGCGCTCTCCGAGGTTGCGTCTAAAAGGCTTGAGGCAATCAGGGAATATACAGAGTTCGGCGCGGGCTTTAAAATCGCTATGCGCGATTTACAGATTAGAGGCGCGGGTTCGCTTCTCGGTAACCGTCAGCACGGTCATCTTGAAAGCGTCGGATATGATATGTACTTAAAGCTTCTCGAGGAAGCCGTACAGGAGGAGAAGGGAATACGTTCTCCCGATACGGTTGAGAAGGAATGTCTTATTGATATTCCCGTTAACGCGACGATACCCGAGGAATACATATCCTCGACGTCGTCACGGCTTGCTATGTATAAGGCTATCGCAAATATTAAAAACGACTCGGACGCCAACGACGTCTGCGACGAGCTGACGGACCGCTTCGGCGCGCCGCCCGCTCCCGTTTACGGACTTATCGAGATAGCTCTGCTTCGTAATACCGCCCTGCTTCTCGGCATAACGGAAATAAAATACAGCGGCGCGGCAGTCAACTTCTATTTTGAAGAGGTCCGTCCGGAATTCCTTATTACGCTTAACGAGAAAATGAGAAGCCGCGCGGCGTTTAAGGCGGTCAAGCGTCCGTTTATAGCGGTTAAATGTCTTAACGAAACGCCCGTCGAAACGGTAAGGCTTACGCTGAGACTTCTTAACGAAGCGCTCGGCGAAAATGAAAATGAATAAAAACAGACGCCTCGGGTAAAAATAATCCCGAGGTGTTAATTATGTCAAACAATACTAACAGCAGGGACAATAAAAAAATCCGCGCGCTTTTTTCGGCGCTGTGCCTTTGCATAATAGCGCTCGGTATGATTGTATACTTCTCGAATACTGCGGCAAGGCGCGGAGATACCGTAAACGAAAACCGTACGCTTAAGGTAACCGAAACCGTACCGACAGCCGAACCTACAACGGAGGTTCAGCACGCGGTAACGGTTAAGGAAACCGAAACGGCTGCACGAAAAACAGAGGAAACGACGAAAAAAGAGAAAAAGGAGCAGACGTCTTTCCCTGCCGGAGAGAGCAATACCCCTTATAAGAGTTACTATAAATATCCTCTTACCGAGGCGGTTCAGCGCGGCTACAGCGAGGAGCTGAGCTTCGACGAAACGATGGGGGACTGGCGCGCGCATCCCGCGGTTGATTTTACGGGAAGCACCGGCGACGAGGTTACGGCGATTAACGACGGTCTTGTAATCGACGTTTACCGCGACAGTCTTCTCGGCGGAGTTGCGGTTGTCGACCACGGCGGAAAGCTCGTTGTAAAATACTGCGGACTCGACAGTATAAGCGTTAAAAAGGGCGCTACGGTTGATATAGGAAACAAGCTCGGCACGCTCGGTAAAATACCGTCCGAGACGGCGCAGGGCGCTCATCTTCATCTTGAGGCAACGCTTGACGGAAAGCACGTAAACCCGCTCGACGTTATGGGTAAAACGGAATAAAGAAAAGCTGTCCGCGGACAGCTTATTATATTACGTATTTCATCATGAGCTCGGCTATGAACACGCCGCCCGAGGCGCCGATTGCAACGGTGAGCAAATCCCGTTTAAAGAACGCGAGAACGAGAGCGACGGCAACGCCCGCGGCGGCTGAAACGACGCTTCCCGTAGCGTAGAATACGGCGGGGACGGTCATTACGCTGAGCACCGCGTAGGGCATATAATATAAGAAGGAGAGAATAAATTTATTCTCAATCTGTTTTTTAATAAGAATCAGCGGTATCGCTCTTACAAGATAGGTAACGAGCGCCATAACCGCAAGGTAGGGGAGAAATTTTTCAAAGCTCATTTCGCTTCCTCCTTTTCTTTATGCGGAAACAGCGCGGCGCACAGAGCGCTCGCCGCAACTGAGCAGATTATAATAACAAAGCCGGGCTGAACGGTGTTAAGGACGGGAAGATATCTGAACATACACGAAAGGGCGATTGCAATAACGACGCAGACGAGAACGTGTCCGTCGGCTCTTGCGGCGGGAACGACTATCGCTATAAACATACCGTAAATCGCTACGCCGAGAGCGGAGATTACAAGCGGCGGGAGTATACTTCCCGCAAAAGCTCCGATAGCCGTTCCCGCGCTCCAGCCTAAAAACGGAGTAAGAATCAGCCCGAACATATAGCTTTTGCCGACCGACTTCTTTGAAGACGCAACGGCAAAAACCTCGTCGGTATTTACGAAGGCAATAATAAATCGGTGGGGGAGCTTAACAGAGGAATCAAGTTTTTGGGAAAGCGCGACGCTCATCAGTGCATAGCGGAGATTTATTACGAGCTGTGAGGCGGCGAGCTCAAAAAGCGTTCCGCCCGAAAGGATAATCGGAACGGCGGCAAGCTGTCCCGCCGACGTGACGTTAGTCATTGATATTAAAATCGCCTCAATCGGAGTAAGTCCGCCCGAAACCGCGAAAATACCGAAAGCAAAGGCTACGGAAACGTAGCCTATACAAATCGGTAAGCCGTCCTTTATTCCTTTTAAAAACTCGTCTCTTTTCTTATTCATAGAAAGAATAATAACATATTGCCCCATAAGAGTCAATTAAAAAATCGCGGGAAAGAATTTATATATTTTCTATGTATTGTATAAAAAAGATAAATTTAAGCTTTATTTATATTTTAGTTTATTATATTATAGGCAGGTGATTTGTATTTAGGAGAGATGTTATGGAAAACAGAAGTACCTTTACCGGTAAGCTCGGCTTTATTTTAGCGGCTGCCGGTTCGGCGGTCGGTCTGGGTAACCTTTGGCGTTTCCCGTATCTTGCCGCACAGTACGGCGGAGGAATGTTCCTTCTCGTATACATAATCCTTGCGATAACCTTCGGCTTCGTGCTTATGGTTACGGAAATAGCGATAGGAAGAAAAACTCAGCTCAGTCCCATGAAAGCCTTCAGCGCGCTTAACAAAAAATGGGGATGGCTCGGAAAGCTCGCGACGGTTGTTCCGCTTTTGATTTTTCCGTATTACTGCCTTATCGGCGGCTGGGTAACGAAATATACCGCGGTTATGGTAACGGGTAAGGTAGCGGCTGCCGCTGACGACGCGTTTTTCGGAAACTATATTTCCGATACGGTCGACCCTATAATATGGTTCTTAATTTTTATTGTCGCCACGGCGCTTGTAATCGTATTCGGCGTTAACAGGGGAATTGAGCAGCTTTCCAAGGTGCTTATGCCCGCGCTCGTGCTTCTTACCGTCGGGCTGTCGGTTTACGTCATTACCCGTCCCGGAGCTTCGGCGGGAATAAAGTATTACCTTTTACCGAACATTAAGGACTTAAGCGTAAAAACCTTCCTCGCTGCGCTCGGACAGCTTTTCTATTCGATGTCGCTCGCTATGGGAATTATGATAACCTACGGCTCGTATTTTTCAAAGGACGAGAATATTGAAAAGTCAACCCGAATGATAGAGATTTTCGATACGCTTATTGCATTTCTTGCGGGACTTATGATTATCCCCGCGGTATTCGTTTTCTCGGGCGGCGACAAGGCGGCGCTCGGTACGGGTCCGTCGCTGATGTTCGTTACGCTTCCGAAGGTATTTAACAGTATGCCGGGCGGAAATCTTATCGGAGCGCTCTTCTTTGCGCTCGTGCTTTTCGCGGCGATAACGAGCTCGGTTTCGATTATGGAGGCTATCGTAGCGGGAATAATCGACAGCTTTAATATCTCCCGCCTGAGAGCAACGTTCCTCGTTGCGCTTTACGGAATTCTTATCGGCGTTGCGTGCTCCTTCGGCTTCGGTATCTGGAGTAACGTAAAGCTCTTCGGCTTCGATATTCTCGACTTCCTCGACTTCGTTTCAAACAGCGTTCTGCTTCCGCTCGTAGGTATGCTCACCTGCGTCGTAGTCGGCTTCGTTATCAAGCCCGACGCGATTATCAGCGAGGTTGAGCTTAACGGCGAATTCAAAATGAAGCATTTTTACTCCGCTATGGTTAAGTGGGTTGCGCCGATATTCATTTTCGCAATCCTT
>JAILGO010000038.1 GCA_024696725.1 Eubacterium sp.
ATCGGTATTGCTATTATTATCGTGATAATCCAACGGGAAGATATCTATAAACACACCCATATCCTTATCTAAACGCCAACTAACATCCAAATCGGTATTTTTGTCAATCATTTTCGCAAAAGGATAGTAATAGTTATTAGAATACCTGTGACTCTTTATCTCAAATCTCCCGTCGTCATATCTCAGTCCGAGCAGTTTTTCGTAATCAGACCTCTTGACAAAAACATCAATATCGTCGTCCCACGGGATGAAGCCATTATGGCGCACCGCGCCAAGCATCGTTCCGTAAGCCAGAGAATACTCTATGTTATTATTCTTACATATCTCGTCGAAACGTATAAGTATTTCTAATTCAGTTTTTTTAACTTCTTCTAACGATAATTCTTTCATTTTTAAATAATAATATTGGTTTAAGGAATATCCGATTAATAACCTCTGAGCCTCGTTCTCAGCAGTATAGAACGGTTGTATAAAAACCGGGAAAGCTTAAGCAGACTTATGGCGTAACGATGCTTTTTCCCGATAATGCTTTTATCTTCGATTTTTCCGTAGCATTTTAATATATCACCCTTAAGCTCGCCGTATCTGTCAAGACAAAGATTGTTTCTTATGATGGAATTCAGCAGGAAAAAATCCGCAAGAATTTTATTATATAGCTGATACGGATACGCTTCGCTTTCTTTATCAAAATCAGCGTCAATTATTTCATAAGCTTTTCTGCTGCTATCTATAAGCTTATATGTGATTTTTCCCGCAATACCCGCTTCGCCGTGTCTGAAATAAAAGTATTTTATCTGATTTGAAACACAAACACGACTGCATTGTTTATATACAAAATAATTGCGTAACGAATCTTCGCCGAAAAATATATCGTCAGGCAGAACGGGAACCTTTTTCATGAGCTCCTTTTTATAAAGCTTACCGCAGATATAACACAGGTCGTTATTCATATTTTTAACGGTATCTAAAAAAGAATAGGATTCGGTACGCTCAATCGGATTACTGATTACGGGCGCATCAATATCGGTGGATATAAGCGAAATCGCAGATACGTCCGCTTCATTATTAATCAGTAATTCGTACAGATATTCAACGCAATCTCCTGAAATCCAGTCGTCGCTGTCCACGAAGGTCAAATATTCTCCGTTTGAATTCTCTATTCCGGCATCCCTTGCGCGTATCAGCCCTTTGTTTTCCTGATGAACGGCTTTAATTCGGCTATCCTTCATTGCCCATTCGTCACACATTGCGGGACAGTTATCGGGCGAGCCGTCGTCGACAAGAATTATTTCAAGATTTTTATACGTTTGGTTAACAATGCTTTCAACGCATCGGTTGAGATATTTCTCGACGTTATAAACAGGTACTATAACAGTTATTAAGGGGTTATTCATTCGGTGCTCCTTTTATACGCGCTGAAGCTGTGGTTTGAAACTCGCTTTTCAACAGGCGGCATAGTCATATAATCTCCGTAATGAACGCTGAGGTAATAATCGTATTCTTTAAAAATAGGGAATTCGGCATCTTCAAAACGGACGTTAACGGTTTCCTTAAGCATATCTGATTTCCACAAAATTTTATTAGTTATTGTAACGCCACAGCAATCACCGTCCTTAAACCTGGCAAACCATTTTTCAACGGCTCTGATAATAAGCTTTTTGAAGGGAAAACAGAGAGTGCGAAGAAAAAGCTTAACAATGAACTTAAGACTTAACTCCTTCTGATAAAGAAGCTTATCACCGACAAAATAGATAATACTTATCAAAAATTTATGAAAAACAGGATGATTAAAGGTTTTATCCTTAGCTGTATCAAGGTAATCAAGCGGGAAAATATCAATAAAGATTCCCATATCCTTATCAATTCTTCCGCCCTCGTACAATTCCGTATTCTTATCTACTATTTTAGCGTAAGGGAAATAAAAGCCTTTTGAATATCTGTAATTTCTTATTTCATAGTTTTCGTCGGAGAATCTCAGCTTCATCAGCTTTTCATATTCGTCGCGCCACAGATACACGTCAATATCGTCATCCCACGGAATAAAACCGTTATGACGTACGGCGCCGAGACAGGTACCGCCGGCAAGCACGTAGCTTATACCGTTTTCCCTGCAAACGCTGTCAAGCCTCTTAAGCATATTGAGCTCTGACGTTTGGATTTCTTCCAGAGTTAATTCTTTTCTTTCCTCCGACATAATCTAAATAAACCTCTTAAGCAATTTCAAATATAAATTCACAAAACTGATTCTTCCGTTTTTTAATGCAATAACAAGTATTTTCGTATGGAGAGGAAGCCTTGCATTATCAATAAAACCTAATTCATCTTTTAAATAATCGTTATTTACAACCGCATCGAGAACAATATTGGTCTGAGCCACAGACTTCGGATTAGCTCTGCTCGCTTCGTTTCTGATTACAAAATTCGTTAAAAACAGAAGATAATACGGAAGCTGAGCGCTTAAATCAACGCCGAGCTTTTCGCTTTTTTTCTTAAGCGCACGATACGGGAGCATATAGATATCGGGAAGCCTCGGGTCATAGCTTGCAGTCATTGATTCGGGATTCTGGCGGTAATAATAAAGAGGCTTGTCGACAAAAGCTATGCTTTGACACTCCATTAAGCAGGGATAAGTAAACGCGATATCCTCACCGAGACGGATTCTGTCGTCGACGTCGAATATATGTTTTTTAAGTATGTCGGCTTTAAAGACCTTAGTCCAGCAACACGGGTATATTCCGAAACGATAGAAGCGCTCTTTAAAAAGCATTGTCGGAAATATTTCCTTCTCGATTTCATTTCGGGAATATATTTCCTTTGAGAGATTATATTCGCTCTTTTCGTTTCTGTCGGGAAAGGCGTAGTAAAACTGAGTGATAACACAGTCGGGGTTATACTTCTGTACCGAATCGGCAACTCTTTCATACATCGTTTCGCCGATAAAATCGTCGCCGTCGACAAAGCAGATATAGTCCCCCGTTGCGATTTCAACGCCCGATTTTCTCGCGGCGATAAGACCGCCGTTTTTCTTATGTATAACGCGTATACGACCGTCCTTAGCCGCCCACTTATCGCAGATAAGCGGACATCCGTCAGGCGAGCCGTCGTCAACGAGAATTATCTCTATATTTTTATATGTTTGGTTAACGATGCTTTCAATGCACTGCTCAAGGTATTTTTCAACCTTGAATATAGGTACAATAATACTGAATTTCATATTATCACCACGTATAATCATAAACACCCATCGCTTCCCACTCATACCTGAAATGAGCAAAGGTTAACGAGGTACCGTTATAGTCGTACCAGAGATGAACAAGCGAGTATGCGATAACAATCATAATTATGATTGGTCTTGCACTATATAAAAAGCGTTCAATCGGTATTGCGTAATACTTAAGGTAGTTATCGCCCTTTTCAGTTATTACGTCCTTCTGCGCCTGCATTCCTATCATAAAGAGAAGCGCTACTATTACGGGAACAATCCATCTTGTGAAACGCATAAAAATCATTCCGCTGAAGATAGAGCCCACAACAAAATACAGCGTCAGCGAGCCGTAACGGTAAAACATTGATGCTTCGTTTTTCGAATCGTGTTTTTTCAGATAATAGCTTACGAATAAAACCACTACTACCGCTACTAAAACTGTAATTCTGTTTACGTTAATCGAGGTTTCCTGAGCGAGAATATCTGCGCCTACATGACGCTCGGCTCGTCCCGCAATAGAGAGAATGAGCTTATTGTCGCTGTCCTCGGCAAGCGTCTGAACGATAAAGTTACCGCCGATAAGGCTGAACATAAAGATAAAGTTTACAAATACGCTGTCGAACCTATAAAGAACGACCGTGACCAGAATTAGCGAAACGGCGAGAAGTCCGGCAGAATGCAAATAAAAAGCAATAACCAGGCCCGCAATACAAAAAGGAATCAGCTTCTTCTCAACAAACATTACATACGCACATAACACTATTATTGCAAAGCATAATCCGTTTCTTACACCCGAGGCAATATCATAGTAATAATAAGTGCTCAAAAAGAACAGCGTACCGACGTAAACGTAGAATTTGCTTATATCAAACCTTTTCTGTGCGAGAACAGCCATAATCGAGTAAGAGCCGTAAGCAACAGCGATAGCTATAGTCTGGAGCCAGTGGTTACTCTTGGTTCGGCTAACAATCCAGAAAAGATAGCGGACCGAAACATAGTTTTCCATATCGTGGTTATTAACCTCGATGAATTCCTTCATCTTATCCCAGCCGCCGTCCCGAAGGTCGTTTATAGCTCTGTAATACCTATGTAAATCATCGGTAACATCGGGTACAAGCTGATAAGCCATATAAGCAAACAGCACCGTCATCACGGCAAAGGATATCCAGCTGTACTTTCGGGGTAAAATCCAATACATTACCGAAAATATAGCAATAATGATTATAAAAGACTGAATCGCCGTAGCGCCGAAAAACAATTTTACCCCTCCCTTCCAAACTACATTGAATAGTATTTTTCGAGCAGCTTTATAACATTTGAAATCTCATAAACGGAAACAAGCTGCCTATTATCAATTTCCGTTCTCTTGCATTGCAAAAGCTTTAACGCGGTATCAGCCCATTCTGAAGGAGTACGTGACAGGCTTAAAAATGAGACGTTGTCATTATATTTTACGTCCGTGGTTACCGCGTCTGAAATAAGACACGGAAGCTTCGAAGCCTGCGCTTCAATGAGCGATACGGGAAGCGCTTCAAAAAGCGACTGGAAAACCATAATATCAAACGCCTGATAAAACTTATATATATCGCTTCTTGAGCCGGTAAAAATCACCTTTTCGTTAAGCCCGCATTCGTCGATTACCTTTTTAACCGGTCCGTCGTCTACAATCTGACCAACAAGCATCAGTATTGCATCGGGCTTCCTTTTAACTATTTCAGAGAAAACTTTAACGAGAAAAGTCTGATTCTTTATTTCATAAACTGTTCCGACGTGACCTACAAGAAGCTCGTTTTCTGCAATACTGAACTCACGGCGGATTTCGTTTCTGTATTCTTCATTATAAGAAAATCGCGCGGTGTCGATTCCGTTGGGGATAATAATTCCGTTATTTGAATACTCCTTATCACCGTATAAGAATCTTCCCGACTGATTTGAGCAGGCGAATTTAAGATTTGAATAACGCTTAAGCACAAAGCGCATAACCGTCGTATAAAGCCTGTAAGGTAAATTCTCTTTTCTGTTCCATCGTACCGTATGGGAATGAGAAGCTCTTACCTTAACTCCGTTCTTTGCAGCAGCCATAAGAACAAAGCCGCTGAAGAAAATCACGTGGGAATGGACAATATCAAATTTATGAGAAG
>JAILGO010000106.1 GCA_024696725.1 Eubacterium sp.
GGACAAGGCGACGGTTGCCTGTATAAAACGCGCAAAAAGCTTCGGCACTAAAACCGTTGCGCTTACGCCTTCGGGACAAGGCTATGCCGCCGCCTGCTCCGACAGCGTTATCGTGTATGGCGCGGATTATTTCAGCGGCTGCACCTCGCTTCGTCACTTTATCGGCAGCTCGCTCGCCCTGCTTCTTCTCGCGCTGAGGCTCGGTTATAATATCGGAATAATAAGCGACGTTTATCTGAGCGTTTCCCTTAAGCTTGCCGAAGCGCTTCCGGGAAGGATTTCCGCCGCGCTCAAGCCTTCGCCTGCGCTGTATTCTCTCGCGGAGTCAATCCGCACGAAAAGGAGCGTAATATTTACGGGTATGTGCGGCGACCTCGCTCTTTGCAAAGAGGGAGCGTTCGTTCTTCGCCGCGAAACGGATATACCCGCCGAGGCAATTCCTCTCAGCGAGCTGAAATACGAGAGCCGCGAACACCTTAAGAACTCGGCGGTAATTGCGGTAGTCAGCAATCCCTCGCTTGCTCCAAAAGCCTCGGGCGAGCTGCTTCCCTTTAAAGACGGGAAGCTCGATATAACCGTTATTACAAGCGCCGACTGTGAGGAAGAGTTCAGCTTCGTTAACACGCTCGCTTTTTCGGACGGACTCCAGCCGTTGAACGCTCTTACGGCGATAACCTGCATATACCGCGCATAACCGAGGTCATGGCGGAAAGCGGCGCAGAGGCGGTCTGAGGCTTGTTGACATAACCCGACATTGATAATATAATGATATTATTAATTCAAGGAGTAACCTTTATGTCGGATTTTAAAAAATGGGCTGAAACGCCTCCTCTCGGCTGGAACAGCTGGGACTGCTTCGGCGCGGCTGTAAACGAAAAGCAGCTCCGCGAAAACGCCGAATATATGGCTGAATATCTTAAGCCTTACGGCTGGGAATATATAGTTTGCGATATTCAATGGTACGAGCCCGAGGCAAAGGATAACGACTATAATAATTTCGCGCCGCTTACGATGGACGGATACGGACGGCTTATGCCCGCGGTTAACCGCTTCCCGAGCGCAAAGGACGGAAAGGGCTTTAAGCCGCTCGCCGATTATATTCATTCGCTCGGTCTGAAATTCGGCATTCATATTATGCGCGGCGTACCGCGTCAGGCGGCTGCGGCGAACTGTCCGGTTTATAATTCGGTGCATACCTGCAGAGAGATTGCTCACCATTTTTCCGTCTGCTCGTGGAACACGGATATGTACGGGCTCTATAACTGCGAAGGCGCTCAGGATTACTACAATTCGATAATAAATATGTACGCCGATTGGGGCGTCGACTTTATAAAGTGCGACGATATCTGCGTTACGGAATTCAGAAAATGGGACAACCCGTACAGCGCCGACTATGAAATTGAAATGCTGAGAAGGGCGATTGATAACTGCAAAAGAAAAATCGTTCTTTCCCTCTCTCCCGGTCCCGCGCCGAGAGACAAGGCGGAGCATCTTAAGGAAAACGCTAATATGTGGCGTCTGACGGGCGATTTCTGGGACCGCTGGGAGCCGCTTCACGATATGTTTTCAAAATGTAAGGAATGGGAGGGCGTAACCGATACGGGAAGCTATCCCGACTGCGATATGCTCCCGATTGGACGGCTTTCAAAAAACGGAACCTGTCACGGTCCGCAGAACAGGAAATCCCAGTTCACCGTACCCGAGCATTATACGCTTATGACGCTCTGGGGTATATTCCGCTCACCGTTAATGATAGGCGGAAATCTTCCCGAAACCGACGCTTTCACCCTCTCGCTTTTAACCAACGCCGAATATATTAAAATGCACAAGACCTCCTTCGGCGCAAAGGAGTATTTAAGAAATGAGACCGACGGTAAGGGCGTAATAATCTGGACAGCTGAAGGCGAGGGATGTAAATACCTCGCGGTATTCAACACCGACGATAAAAAGCAAAGTCGTGAAATTCAGCTTTCCTTCCCCGCAAAGCACGCGTTCGATATATGGGAAGGAACCGAACAAAGCGTAAATAACCGTATAAGCTGTGAAATTGAGGCTCACGGAGCAAAGCTTTATAAGCTATCTTAAACGAAAAGGGCGGAGAATATCCGCCCTGTTTTTTATTGACAAAGGAAATTTAAATTGATATACTAATTATATTACACATCAAAAAGGTGAGAATATGGAAAAGAACAGAGTTAATATCAAGATTTGCGGCAACAGCTATACTATCGTAACCGAGGACGACCCCGATTACGTTGAGGAGCTCGCCGAATTTATAGATAGAGAAATGAAGCAGATAGGACAGGAAAATCCTTCTCTTTCAACAACTCAGTGCGCCGTTCTCGTTGCGCTTGACAGAGCCGACGCTTGTAAAAAATCAACCGCCTCCGCAGATAATCTCCGCGCACAGATTAAGGACTACCTTGAGGACAGCGCAAGAGCGAGAATGGAGGTTGACGTTGCGCGCAGAGAAATAGAGCGCCTGAACCGTGAAATAAGCAATCTCAGGAACAAGCTCGCGGGTAAATAGTTATTGATTCGGGGTGACTGTGGTCACCCTTTATTTTTGAGGTATTATGAATTTTGAAATTTTAGCGCCCTGCGGTGGGATTGAAAGCCTTGAAGCGGCGGTAAGGTGCGGCGCGAACGCCGTTTATCTCGGAACGAAGGAGCTCAACGCAAGACGCAACGCTCATAATTTTGATTTTGACGAGCTTAAACGCGCCGTCAGATACTGCCACGAAAGAAACGTAAAGGTCTACGTTACGGTTAATACTCTCGTTTTCGACAGCGAGTTCGACGCCGCATACGAAACGGTCGTCTCCTGTCTTGAGTGCGGTGCCGATGCCTTTATCGTTCAGGACCTCGGACTTGCAAAAATGATAAGAAAATGCTTCCCCGACGCGAAGCTTCACGCCTCGACTCAGTGTAGCGTAAACACTCCCGAGGGCTTCAGAGAGCTTGAAAGACTCGGCTTCAGCCGAGCGGTAGTTCCTCGTGAAATGAGCCTTGACGAGATAAAGGAAATAAGACGAAGTACGGATATGGAGCTTGAAATGTTCGTTCACGGCGCGCTGTGTATGAGCGTTTCGGGACAGTGCTATCTTTCGGGAATGCTCGGCGGAAGAAGCGGAAACAGAGGACTCTGCGCTCAGCCGTGCAGGCTCGCCTTCAGCGCCGACGAAAAGGAGGCGCACGACCTGTCGCTAAAGGATTTAAGCCTTATTGAGCATCTCGCGGAAATCGAAAGCGCGGGCGTTTTCAGCCTTAAAATCGAGGGAAGAATGAAACGTCCCGAATACGTCGCGGCGGCAGTAACAGCATGTAAAAACGCCATAGAAGGACGCTACTCGAAAAAGAACGGCGAAACGCTTAAAAACGTTTTCTCGCGTTCGGGCTTTACCGACGGATATTTCACGGGAAAAAGAAACGATATGTTCGGTATCCGTCTTAAAGAGGACGTTACCGCGGCGGGCGGAGTGCTTAAGGAGCTTTCACGGCTTTACGAAAAGGAAGCGCCGCTTATTGAGCTTTCGCTCGACTTCACCTGCACGGAAAACGAGCCGGTAACCCTTACGGGAAAAGCTAACGGAAAAACCGTTACGGCAACGGGCGCGGCGCCCGAAAAAGCGCTTAACAAACCGCTGACGGAAGACAGCGTTAAGGAAAGGCTTTCCAAACTCGGCGGCACGCCGTACTATGCGGGAGAGATAAAAATAACGCTCGGCGAGGGCTTAATAATCCCTGCAAGCGGACTCAACGCCTTAAGGCGCGAAGTATGTGAAAAGCTCGGCGAAGAGAAGAAACGGGAATTCACGGCGCTCGGTTACGAGCCGATACCGCCGCGGATTAAACGCGGCGCGCCATATTACACGGCGCGGTTTACCTCAGCTTCTCAGATACCCGATAACCACCCGTTTAAAAGAATATTCCTTCCGCTTCAGGCGGACGGTAACGACTTCGTTAAGCACAAAGCGGGAGTTGAAATTCCGAGAGGTCTTTTCGGCTGTGAGGAAAAGCTCAAATCGCGTTTAGCCGAACTTAAAGCACTCGGCGTAAGAGAGGCTCTCTGCTCAAATCTCGGCGCGTATAAAACCGCGGAGTCTCTCGGCTTCACGGCGTACGGAGACTTCGGACTGAATATAACCAACAGCGAAACGGCAAGGCTTTTCCGTTCGCCCGTTCTCTCGTTCGAGCTGACTCTTTCGCAAGCGGAAAAAATCAACGCCGACGATACGGGAATAATAGGCTACGGACGGCTTCCTCTTATGCTTACGAGAAACTGTCCCGTAAAAACGAGAGTCGGCTGCGAGCGGTGTAAGAAAAACGGAGCACTCAGCGACAGAAAGGGATATAGCTTCCCTGTCGTCTGCTCGCCCTACCCGTGCGTTGAAATACTTAACAGCGTTCCGCTTATCTTAAGCGACAGAATCGGCGAAATAAACACGGACTTTATCCACTTTTACTTTACGGACGAGGATAAGTCAGAGGTTAACGATATAGTAAATATGTATAAAACCCGTAAGAAATTCAACGGTAACTACACAAGAGGATTGTATTACAGAGGAGTTAAATAATGATTATTCTTGCATCAAAAAGTCCGCGAAGGCGCGAGCTTATGAAGTATATAACCGAGGATTTTATATGTAAATCCGCGGAGGTTGACGAGAGTCTTCCCGAGGGCATTTCGCCGGACGATGCGGTTTTATATCTCTCAAAAATCAAGGCTCTTCCGTTTAAGAGCGAAACCGATACCGTTATCGGCGCGGACACCGTCGTAGCAATAGACGGAGAGATACTCGGGAAGCCCGGAAACGCCGACGGTGCAAGGGAAATGCTGAAAAAGCTAAGCGGTCGCGAGCACAGCGTTTTCACGGGAGTTTGTATACTTTTTCCCGACAGGGAGGAGAGCTTTTTTGTAGAAACGAGGGTTAAGTTTTTTGAGCTGACCGACAGCGAAATCGAACGCTATATCGAAACGGGCGAGCCCTTCGACAAGGCGGGCGCTTACGGGATTCAGGGCTACGGCTCGCTTCTAGTTGAGGAGATACACGGCGACTACTTTAACGTTGTCGGACTGCCTGTAAGTAAACTCAACAAGTGTTTTATCAACTAATGTCCTTTTTTTGTCCAAAATGACAGTTTGAAGGAAAAAATAGAAAATAGTTTGATATTTTTGAAATACTATGTTATTATTAGTATTAGGTAAAGTAGCACAATTCTAATATTTTACCCGAAAGGAGCACTGTTATGGCAGCAGATTTACATTGTCACACAAAACTCAGCGACGGTTCGGTAGGCATAGAGGACTTAATAGTAATCGCTCATAAAAGCGGTATAGATACGATTGCCATAACAGACCACGATTGTATAGCCGGTACCGTAAGAGGTCAGGTTATAGGAAAAAGATACGGCGTTACCGTCGTTACGGGAGTTGAGCTTTCCTCGTTCGACAGCGAAGCGGGTAAAAAGGTTCACCTTCTCTCTTATCTTGCGGATTCTCCCGACAGGCTTGAAGCAATATGCCGTAAAACCTCGGTAGCGAGAAAACGCGCGGGTCAGATAATGATGCTTAAGGTTGCAGCGCGCTTCCCCATTACTAACGAGTTTATTATTAACCACGCAAGCGGCTCGACTAATCTTTATAAGCAGCACATTATGCACGCGCTGATGGACGCAGGCTATGCGGACAAGCCGTTCGGCGAGCTTTACAATACGCTTTTCACACCCGAGAGCGAAACCAACGTTCTCGCGCCCACAAAATATCCGGGCATTGAAGAAACGATTAACGAAATCCACGGCGCAGGCGGTATAGCCATACTTGCGCACCCCGGAAAATTCGATAATTTCGACGAAATCGAAAAGTACATCGAGCTCGGTCTTGACGGAATAGAGGTCTGGTCTCCGTTTAACACACCCGAGCAGACCGAAATGCTCACCGAGCTCTGTAAAAAGAAAAAGCTTCTCCTTACGGGCGGCTCAGACTTCCACGGTACCTACGGTGAAAAAACGGTAACGATAGGTCAGTATTCAACGCCTCAGGAGCATCTCGAAAAGCTTATGGGCTACAAGGCTAAAATGAAGAGAGCCCGTAACAAGGCGGAAAAGGAAGCCGCGCTTGCTAAGGAAAAGGGACTTTTAGACTGAAATAAATAAAAGCTGTTTCGTACGAAACAGCTTTTTTTATTTTGCTATACCGATAAAAATAAGGACTATTGCCGCGGCTTTTTGAAGCATAGTTACCTAATAATAAATCAGTTAAATGAAAGCTCCGTGCGGCGTACAAGGTCCATCTGAAGCGGAACGCCGAGCTCTACGAAGTACGCGCTGTAGCCCGCAACCCTTACGAGCATATCCTTATGCCTTTCGGGATGAGCCATAGCGTCCCTCATCATAGCCGAGCTCATAATATTAAACTGACAGTGCATTGCCTTTTTATCGAAATAAGCGTTAATAAAGTTAACGAGGTTTTCTCTTCCCTCGATTCCCTGAACGCATTCGGGCGGGAATTTCCAGTTAAGAAGAGTTCCGTTCGTTGCTTTGGAATGGTCAACCTTTGTGACCGAATTCGCGATAGCGGTAGGACCTGAAACGTCGTGAGAGCCCGCGAGAGTATGGACTGGACCGAGATTATCGGAAATCGGCTCGTAGTCCTTTCTTCCGTCGAGCGAAGCGTGTAAATCCATACCGAGTCCGACGTTTGCGTTAACCGTATAAACGCCGGGACAGAACTCTCCGCCTCTCTCGTTTTTCCTGCCGCGGATGTTATCGCAGTAAATATCAAATACTCTCCTGAACAGCGAGTCGGCGTAATCGTCGTCGTTTCCGTAGTGGTGTACCTTTTCGCTGTTAACGAGAGCGTAGAGCGCGTCGTAACCCTCCCAGTTATTCTTAACAGCGTCAAGAAGCTGTTCACCCGTGTATTTCCTCTCCTCGAACACAAGCTGCTTAATTGTGCAGAGAATGTCGGCGCAGGTCGCAATACCGCTTGCCTGCGGTCCCGAGAAGTTATACTTCGCACCGCCTGCGTTAAGCTCCGTTCCGCTTTCAACGCAGTCCTCAAAGAACGCGGATGCGTACGGCAGCGGCTTAACGTCTCTCTGCGCCCTGTCGGTCATATTAATACCCGAGCACATTTTATCGGACCAGAAGGCGACCTGCTTATTGAACGCCTCAAGCACCTCGTCAATGTTTTTATATGTAGTTAAATCGCCGTAGTCAGGCGAAAGGATTTCTCCCTTGCCGACGCAGCGCCCGTAAGCCTTACAGCTCTTATCGCAGCCGATACACTTACCGCCGTTAAGCGTAAGCTCCATAACCTTCGCAATATTCATATACGCCGCGTCGTGATAGCCGTATTCCTTACCGGGAAGGTCGGGCTCAACGCAGCCTACAACCTCATAATTTCTCGCTTCCTCAATAGTCATACCCTTATTGAGCATTACGGGAATTGTTGCCTGGTCATTAAAAAGCTTCGGGTGACCGTAGCCTGCTCTTATACATTCGACGGTCTTAACCTTAAGCTCGTAAGGCGTTTTTTCGTGAAGCCTTACGCAGAGCCACGGGTCCATCATTCTTGTATGAACCGAGCCCTCGAGAAGCATAAAAGTAAGGTCGTTCGTGGCGTCGTTTCCGTCCTTGTCAACTCCGCCGACCGTGAGGCTTTCGCCTCCCCAGCCTCTGCCGTTTCTGACCTTCGTGCTGCCCTTGTCGCGGAGCTTCGAAGGGTTTCCGCACTTGATATAAGCGCACTCGATAAGCTCCTGAGCAAAGTCCTTGGTTATCGTTTTATTCTTCATATCCTTCTCGTAGAAGGGATAGAGCCACTGGTCCATTCTTCCGTAGGATACGGAGTGGCCGTTGCTCTCAATCAGCGTAATCGTAGTCGCAAAATTCCAGAGCTGAAGCGCCTGCCAGAAGGTTTCGGGAGCGCCGCCCGAAACGACTCTGCAGTTTTCGGCAATTGTAAGAAGCTCGGTCTTTCTCTTTTCGTCGGCTTCCTTTTCCGCCATATCCGAGGCGAGCGCCGCATAGCGCAGAATATAGCTTTTCGCAGCCTTAAGGCTGATAATCATAGCGGTATAGAACTCTTTTTTCTTTTCGCCGTCGGCGGTTTCGAGCTTCTTCTCAGCCTCTTTTATCATACCGTCATAGCCGAGCGACATAAGTCTTTCGTAGTCCATAACGTAATGACCAACGCCCGCGTAGTGATAGAGGTTAGTCATATAGACCTTCTTGCCCATCTCTCCGCCTTTGAGCTGGTCGGCGTCGAGCTCGCTCTCAACTCTGTCGGCGACGGTTTTTCCCTTCCAGAAGGGAAGCACCCCGAGAAGCGCCTTCTTGTCCTCGGGAGTAATATAGAATTTATCGTGCTCACGGTCGGCGAAGGTTCCGTCGCCGTCGAGCTCCTCAAGAAGCCAGTCTACCGAAAATTCGGGATAGATAGGCGCCGACTTCGGCGGAGCGGCGATATCGCCGATTATAAGCTCGTCGTCGTGAATATAAAGCGGGATTTCGCCGAGTATTTTTTCAAGGAATTTCGCCGTTTTCATTATCGGTGAAAGCTCGGGGAACGCCTTATACACCTCGGTTATAATGAGCGCTCTTTTAACGTCGACGTTAAACTCTCTGCCGAGGAAAACGCGTCTGAGCTTATTCACTCTCGGATAAGGTGAAAACTCGTCGTGACCGACCTTATAACCGACGCCGTAGCATTTATCGAAAGGCTCCGTTCCGCAAGCCTTTATTCTCTGTTCCATTACTGTTTCTCCTTTGTAGTCGTGCCGATAATACAGCTTATTCCCCTTCCGGTAAAATATTTTTGGATATTAGCCACTCTTGAATCGAACGCGTCCCTGTTGTACTCCTTACAGTCAAACGGATAGGACTCGTCGAGCGAGCGGTACTTTTCCTCACCGAGAGGCATATATTTCAAAAGCTGTAAAACCCTTATGTTATTATTAAGCTCACCGAGAATAAAATCGGCTGTCTCCCTCGCGTTCTTAATGTTGTCGTTAACCCGCGGAATAACGGGAATACGAAGGATAAGCGGGATATTGCTTTCGGCAAGATATTTAAGATTTTCAAGAATTCTTGCGTTGCCCTCGCCAATATACTTAAGGTGAAGGGCGCTGTTCATCATTTTTATATCGGCGATAATCAAATCGCAGTACGGAAGCACCGCCTTTATTGAATCAAGCTCGGTGTCGAGCGCTGACTCAACGCATGTATTGATACCCTCGTGGCGGCATTCCTTAAGCAGCTCCTCAAGGAATTCGCTCTGCATAAACGGCTCGCCGCCCGAAACGGTTACGCCTCCCGAGGATTCCTTATAGTACGCCGTGTCCTTTTTTATAACGTCCATAACCTCTCCGACGCTCATTACCCTTCCCCATGCCTTAAGGGCAACGGACGGACAGGCGTCGGTGCATTTCATACACGAGGTGCATTTTTCGCGGTCGACCGAATTCAGCCTTCCGTCAGCGTCGAAGCTTATACAGCTCTCTCCGCAGACGTCAACGCAGGCGCCGCACTTGTCCCGTCCGATACATTTAACGGGATATACGCCGACCTCGGTATTTGTGTTCTGACTTTCGGGATTGCTGCACCAGAGGCATCTCAGCGGACAGCCCTTTAAAAAGACCTCCGTTCTTATTCCCGGTCCGTCGTTAATGGTATAGCGCTGGATATTGAATACAACTCCGTGGCGTGACATATCAGAGAATTCCTTTTAAAATGATACACTTCTGCTTGGTAAGCTCATTGAAGGTTGAGTAAACGCCCTCGGTACCGATACCTGATTTCTTATAGCCGCCGAAGGGCATCTCAAAGCTTCTGAAATAGCTCGAGCCGTTTATTACAACGCTTCCCGCCTCAAAATTCTTTGAGAAACGGACAGCCTTTTTCATATCTCTCGTGAAAACGCTTGCTCCGAGACCGAAGGTAGTGTCGTTAGCGAGCGCGAGCGCCTCCTCCTCGGTATCGAAGGAGCAGCACGCGATAACGGGTCCGAACACCTCGGTGTCGTGCATAACGTCGGCGGTATAGGGTACGTCGATAATGAGCGTAGGCTCAATAACGGTTTTGCTTCTCTTGCCGCCGCATACGATTTTTCCGCCCTGCTGCTCGGTCATATAAATCTGCTTTTCAACCTCAATCGCGGCGGACTCGTTAATAAGAGTACCGATATCCGTTGAATCGTCGGCAGGGTCGCCGATTTTAAACTTTTTGATTTCTGCTTCAACGCTCTTCACGAAGCTTTTGTAGAGCGATTTATGAACTATAAACCTCTTCGGCGCGCAGCAAATCTGACCGGCGTTGAAGAAACGGGTGTTGACCGCCTCTTTAACCGCAAGCTCGAGGTCGGCGTCCTCAAGAACTACGAAGGCGTCGTTTCCGCCGAGCTCAAGAGCAACCGTCTTAAGCGTTCCCGCGGCTGACTTTGCAACGTTAACACCGACGGCGGTAGAGCCCGTAAGAGTGAGCGCCTGAATATCGGGATTCTCGGATATGAAGCTTCCTATCTTGCTTCCCTTACCCGTAACGAACTGAACTATACCCTTCGGTACACCCGCCTCGTTAAGATAGCCGACAAGCTTTCCGACTGTGAGCGGGTTGTCCATAGAGGGCTTAACTATCGCCGCGTTACCCGAAAGGATAGCGGGCGCAACCTTCTGGTTAAAGAGGTTGCACGGGAAGTTGAACGGTATAACGCAGGCTACCACGCCGATAGGCTCGCGCGTCGTAATGACGATATCGCCGTCGTGGTTTTCCTCCTGTCCCGCGGGGATAACCGAGCCGTAAAGGTGCTTTGCCTTTTCACAGAAGCCCTTCCACGCAATCTGAATATTATTGATTTCCGTTCTTGACTGACGGATAGGCTTGCCCGACTCTTCGGTAAGGCACTGAGCAAGCTCCTCCTTATGCTCGTTAACGAGCTCAAGAAAACGGTAAGCGATTTCTGCTCTCTTATATACGGGAACGTTCTTCCATTCTCTCTGGGATATCACCGCGTATTTTGCGGCAAAATCTATATCCTCTTTAGTTGCCGAGGGGACAGTGTCTACGACCTCTCCCGTATAAGGATTGTAAACGGGGAGTTCCTTTCCGTCCGAGGAATTAACGTATTCTCCGTTGATTATCATTTTCATAAAGCAAGCCTCCTTAATAATGGCTGTGTTTAAAGTTATCCATATTAATTATATATAAATCGAATAAAAAAGCAAGAGTTAATTTTTGTAAGTTAGTTATACTTCTAGTATAGTTATAGTATACAGTAGTTGAATTTTGTAAAAACAAGTTGACATTTTTAACAACATAATATATAATTTCTCTAAATTATAATAAAAACAGTTCGAGGTATTTGAGATTATGGCGATTGA
>JAILGO010000142.1 GCA_024696725.1 Eubacterium sp.
ATAAGCGATATTTGTCTTTTCATAAATATTCTCCTTTTCATATTACTTAAAAACCATTACCGATATAATAATTATATCATACGTATGTCAATTTGAAAAGAGAAAAACAAAAAAGTGTTGACAAATGAAAAAAGGAGATATATAATAAATGAAAATTTAAAAGCTATGACGAAGACGGACGAGCTCTTAGCTTCAAAGCGAGTCGGGGACGGTGTAAGCCCGACAGGCGACGTGCTCAGGTTCCTATCACTTCCGAGCCGGGCGTACGAAAGATTCCGAGTAGTATTCCCCGTCCTGCCGCGTTAAGGCATAAGGCTTGATAGAGCCTGAGCGGCGCGAAAGCGCAATTTGAGTGGTACCGCGGGTGCTGAAAACGTTTTCAACTCTCGTCTCAAAGGAAACTTTGGGGCGGTTTTTTATTTCCACGAGGTCTTCCCGAATCTATCACAAATCCACAGCAAGATTTTTTGAAAAGGAGAAGAACCATGAGCGAAAACACAGTATTATCACAGTTATCTGAGGTTGCTTCAAGAATCAGGGGCACGAGAGAAATCATGGGCTGGTCAACCTCAAAGATGGCAAGAAAGACGGAGGTAAGCGAGGAGCAGTACGTCGCTTACGAAAGCGGGGAGCAGGATTTACCCTTTACATTTATTCATAAATGCGCTCTCGCCTTCGGTATCGAAATCACCGAGCTTCTGGAGGGACAGGGCGCGCACCTTTCCTCCTTCACGGTAACGAGAGCGGGCGAGGGTAAGGGAACCGCAAAAGAGGACGGAATTACAATCAAGAACCTCGCGCACGAATTTAAGCATAAAATCGCGGAGCCGTACTGGGTAAAATACGAATACGCCGACGAGCTTCAGAATAAGCCTATTCACCTTACAAGACACAGCGGTCAGGAATTCGATATGGTTATAAGCGGCACGCTCAAGGTACAGGTAGGGGCTAACTCGGCTATACTTCACGAGGGCGACTCGATTTATTACAATTCCTCTACCCCTCACGGTATGATAGCAATAGACGGAAAGGACTGCACCTTCCTTGCGGTAGTTCTTCCCGGTAAGGAAACCAAGGAAGAAAAAATCAGAGAGAGCATCGTTTCGACAAGAGTCAGCGAAAAGCTTCTCTGCGAGGATTTCGTCGACACGACGGAAAATGAAAAGGGTAAGCTTACCGACATTAAGTTCAAAAACACGGAGCGCTTCAACTTCGCGTTTGACTGCGTCGACGCTATCGCGGATAAATATCCCGACAAGCTCGCTATGATTCATCTCGACAAGAACAAGAACGAAAGCCGCTTCACCTTTAAAAACATGAAGCAGGAGAGCAACAGAACGGCTAACTACTTCACTTCGCTCGGTATTAAAAAGGGCGACAAGGTAATGCTTATCTTAAAGCGCCGCTATCAGTTCTGGTTTTCAATGCTTGCGCTCCATAAAATCGGCGCAATCCCGATTCCCGCAACAAATCAGCTCAAGGCGCACGACCTTGTATACCGCTTCAACGCGGCAGGCGTTAAGGCGATAGTCTGTATGGAGGACGACGGAATTCCCGAGTCGGTTGAGGAAGCTCTCAAGGATTCGCCGACTGTTGAAACGAAGGTAATCGTAGGCGAGGAGCGCGAGGGCTGGCATAACTTTACGAGAGAATATTCAATGTTCTCGACTCACTATAACAGAACAGAGGATTCGCCCTGCGGCGAAGACACGATGGTTATGTTCTTTACCTCGGGTACGACGGGCAATCCTAAAATGGCGGCTCATTCTCACCTTTACGCGTTAGGTCATTTCGTAACCGCTAAATACTGGCACTGCTGCGAGCGCGACGGACTTCACCTTACGATTTCCGACACGGGCTGGGGTAAATCCCTCTGGGGCAAGCTTTACGGTCAGTGGCTGTGCGAAGGCGCGGTATTCGTATACGACTTCGACCGCTTCCACGCGGACGACTTACTTCCGCTCTTCAAGCAGTACAATATTACGACCTTCTGCGCGCCGCCGACAATGCTTCGTATGTTCATTAAAGAGGACTTATCGAAGTACGACTTATCCTCAATTCACCACATGACGACGGCGGGCGAGGCGCTCAACCCCGAGGTATTCAGACGCTTCGAGGAGGCGACCGGACTTTCGATTATGGAGGGCTTCGGTCAGACGGAAACGACGCTTATTATCGCGAACCTTTACGGCTCGCGAACTAAGGTCGGCTCAATGGGCAAGCCGAATCCGCAGTTTGACATCGACATCGTTGACGAAAACGGAAACAGCGTTCAGACCGGCGAGGTCGGCGAAATCGTTGTAAGGCTCGATAAGGGCATCCCGTGCGGACTCTTCAAGGGCTATTACCGCGACGAAGAAAAGACGAACGAAGCTGTCTACGATAATATGTACCACAC
>JAILGO010000054.1 GCA_024696725.1 Eubacterium sp.
GTCCCGCCTCAAAGAGCTGCGGCGCGTCGAGAACGGAAAGTCCGTCGGCTTCACTTTTACACCGTTCGGCTATTGCGGGGTGCATAATTGCGTTAAGCCTGTCCGTTCTCTCGCGGTCTGAAAACGCCCTTTCGGCAAGCAGCGCGCGGTTAAGAACTCCGTCGGTTACGATATCTTCGCCGAATTCCTTTTGAAGCTCCGCGAGAAGCGGCGAATTATCGGCTGTAAGCTCCCGCGAGATTTTATCGCTGTCGATAAGGCGGAAGCCGAGCGCGCTCAGCGCCTCTCCGACGTATCCCTTGCCCGCGCCCGTCGGACCCGTCAGCCCGATAACGAACGGCTTTTCAAGGTCGATAATTCTGAACGCGGCGGCGCGGACGATTCTGTTATAAACCGCCATACCGACGCCGCTTGTTTCGGGCGCTCTCGCATAAACCTTTTCGGCTCCCGTTTCGTCAAGCCTTCTGAGCGCGTCGAAAAGCTCCCTCGCCTGACTCAGGCCGTCGTCCTCTTTTCCGTAGGTTATATGGGGAACGCTTATTTCGTCCCCTTCAAAGCAGAGTGCGAAGCCGTTCCTCATTTTTACAAGCTGCTCAAAGCGCCCGACGCTTCCTTTTACGAGGGTAACGCTGACGCGGGGAGAATAGTGCTTATATTTCATACCCGGGGAAGCCGCCGTTTCGTTTTCTCCGAGCGCGTTCAGCACCGCGGGCGAAAGCTCAACGGGACCGATGACCGCTTCAAGCATTTCCTTTGTAACTGCACCGGGACGGAGAATTACGGGCGTATCGGACACAAGGGTTACAACCGTGCTTTCAACGCCGAATTCGCAGTCGCCGCCGTCGAGTATCGCGTCGATTTTTCCCGTCATATCGTCGATTACGTGCTGCGCCTTCGTCGGCGACGGAAGTCCGCTCGTGTTAGCCGACGGGGCGGCTATCGGACAGCCGCTCGCCTTTATTACGGCGCGCGCGACCTCGTTTTGAGGCATTCTTACGGCTACGGTATCAAGACCGCCGCTCGTTATATCGGGAACGAGCGCCGATTTTTTAAGGATAACCGTAAGCGGCGCGGGAAAGAACGCGTCTATAAGCGCCTGCGCCTTCGGCGTTACCTCTTTAACGAGCGGGATTATATCCTTCTCCTCGGCAACATGGACGATGAGCGGATTATCGCCGGGTCTGCCCTTGGCGGTGTAAATGCTTTTTACCGCTTCGCCGTCGAGCGCGTTCGCTCCGAGACCGTAAACCGTTTCCGTAGGGAACGCTACAAGTCCGCCGTTTTTAAGGATTTCCCCTGCCGTTTTTATATCCTCTTTGGATGTTGTTAAAACTTTTGTGTTCATTTTATTCCTGAGACGCCTTGAGCTTTTCCGCAGTATCGGCGGTAATAAGCGCGTCGATAAGCTCGTCGAGGTCGCCGTTTAAAATCTGTTCAAGCTTATAGAGCGTAAGGTTAATTCTGTGGTCGGAGACTCTTCCCTGAGGATAGTTATAGGTTCTGATTCTCTCGCTTCTGTCGCCCGTTCCGACCTGCGCCTTGCGCTCGCCCGCGATTTCCGCATCGTGCTTTGCCTTTTCGGCGTCGTAAAGTCTTGCGCGAAGTACCTTAAGCGCCTTGTCCTTATTTTTATGCTGGCTTCTCTCGTCCTGACATTCAACGACCGTACCCGTTGGGATATGGGTTATACGGATTGCGGACGAGGTTTTATTAATATGCTGACCGCCTGCGCCGCTCGAGCGGAAGGTGTCAATCTGTAAATCCTTCTCGTTGAGCTCAAAGTCAACCTCCTCAGCCTCGGGAAGAACGGCGACGGTAGTAGTCGAGGTGTGAATTCTGCCCTGGCTTTCGGTTTCGGGTACGCGCTGAACGCGGTGAACGCCGCTTTCAAACTTAAAGCGCGAATAAGCGCCGTCGCCCTCAACGGAAAACGAGATTTCCTTATATCCGCCGAGTCCCGTTTCATTAGCGGAAAGCACCTCGGTCTTAAAACCCTTAGCCTCGGCGTACATACTGTACATCCTGAAAAGAACTCCCGCAAACAGCGCGCTTTCCTCTCCGCCCGCGCCGCCGCGAATTTCAATAATTACGTTTTTATCGTCGTTAGGGTCGCGTGGAAGAAGAAGAACCTTAAGCTCCTCGGATAATCTTTCCATATCCTCCTTGCTCTGCTCAAACTCCTCCTTAACCATAGCGGAAAAATCCTCGTCAAGCGAACTGTCGCCGAGCATTTCGCGGCTTTCCTCGTTGGTTGCTTTAGCGGTTTTATATTCCCTGAACTTTTCCACAACGGGCGTAAGATGCTTAATCTCGCGCATAAGCTTAGTGTATTCAGCCATATCGGCTATAACCTCGGGCTTACACACAAGCTCGTTGAGCTCTTCAAATCTCTTTTCAACCTCAATAAGTTTATCGAACATAGTTTATCCTCTGTTTTCCTTTATGCTTTTAATGTTTTTTTCAACCTTTACGCGCGGTACCATTACCTCTCTGTTACAGGCGGTGCATTTTATCTTAAAATCCGCGCCGATTCTCAAGACCTCAAATTCCCTGTTTCCGCACGGGTGAGGCTTTTTCATTACAAGAATATCGCCGACGTTAACGTTCATTTAGACTACTCCTTATAATTATTCATAATATTATATCACTATATAAAATTATTATCAACATAAAGAGGTAAAATCTTACATATAATTTAATAAAATAAACAGAGGACGGATATTATGAACTACACTCCCGAGGGCGTTAACCGCTCTCTTTTAAAGAAGTTTTATTCTGTCGGCGCAATAAAGGCGGCTGTCGAGAGCCGCGAAATTTTTGAGGGCAGGGTTACGCTCTGCGACAGCGCGCACAACCTGTGGGTCGACCTCGGCGGCTTCAGGGGAATTATCCCGAGGAGCGAGGGCGCGCTCGGTATTCTTGAGGGCGAAACCCGCGATATTGCGCTGATTTCAAAGGTGAACAGAACGGTCTGCTTCAGGATAATGGGTCTCCACAGAGGAAGCGACGGGGAGCTTCTTCCCGTGCTGTCGCGCCGCAACGTTCAGCTAAGCTGTAAATCCGAATATATAGATAAGCTCCGCGCGGGAGATATTATCACGGCAAGGGTAACGAGGCTCGAGGGCTTCGGAGCTTTTATTGATATAGGCTGCGGCCTGAACAGTCTTATACCGATAGATATGCTTTCCGTTTCACGGATTTCACACCCGCGCGACAGGCTGAGTGATTTTCAGATTATCCGCGCCGTGCTGAAAAAGCGCGAGCCCGAAAAGCTTACGTTTTCCGTTAAAGAGCTACTCGGCACCTGGGAAGAAAACGTCTCGCTGTTTGAGTGCGGCGAGACGGTTACGGGCATAGTAAGAGGTATTGAGCCTTACGGCGTTTTTGTTGAGCTGACTCCGAATCTCGCAGGACTTGCGGAATACACCGACGGCGTTAAAAACGGTCAACCCGTTTCGGTTTTTATCAAATCTTTTTCTCCCGCGAGGCTCAAGGTTAAGCTTTCAATCGTCGAAGCCTTCGGCAAGGCGTCCGGACCGCAGGAGCTTCGCTATTTTATAAGCGGCGGACATATCGACGAATGGCGCTACTCGCCGCCCGGGAGCGACAAGCAGATATACACAAAATTTTAAGAGAGCCTCGCGGCTCTCTTTTTATGCTCTCTCTTTCAGTTTTTCATAAAACTCAAACGGAACGAAAAGCTCTCCCCTTCCCGTGCCAAGCTCTATATCGGGCTTCGCTATACCGTGGAAGTCCGAGCCGCCGCTCTGAAGCAGTCCGAAGCGCTCCGCAAGCTCCTCCGCTTGCTTCGTTTCCGCTTCGGTGAAGGTTGAATAGCGTGTTTCCGTCGCGTCAAGTCCGCGTTTCTTCGCTTCGGGCAGGAATTCAAGCAAACCGTCGTAGCTCAGATTCAGAAACGGGTGGGCGATAACTGCAACGCCGCCGTAGTTCTTAATAAACTCAACCGTTGCAAACGCGCTGATTCTTTTAGGCGGAACGTATAAGCCGTTGCTCTCCTTAAGATAGGTATTAAACGCCTCGTCAACGCTGTTGACGTAGCCTTTTTCCGTCATTACCCTCGCAACGTGGGCGCGGTTAAACTCGTCGGCGTCGGTTATAGCGGCTACTTCTTCATAGCGTATATCGAAGCCCTCGTTCTGAAGCGCCTCTATCAGCCTTAAATTGCTGTTTTTCTTCGCTATGTTTGTAAGCTCTACGAAGTCCTCTATCTCCTTCCACGATTCCCTTGGGAAAAACAGACCTACGATATGAAGCTCGGTTCCGTTATAGTCGGTTGAAAACTCACAGCCTGCAACGGTAATAACGCCGCTTCGCGCTCCCGCCTCCGTAAACTCGGCGAGTCCCTTCGCGGTATTATGGTCGGTCAGGGCAACCGCCGAAACGCCTGCCTTTTCGGCAAGCTTTACAATTTCCGACGGAGCAAAGGAGCCGTCGGAGCAATATGAATGCGTATGTAAGTCACAGCGTTTCATAGCGTTATCCCCTTATCCCCGTTATTATAGCACATACGCCAAAAAAAAGCGAGAAAAAATCCCCGGAGATTTCCCCGGGGTTGATTTTTTTATTTTTTCGGCTCGATTTTATCCTTTCCGCCCATATACATTCTTAATGCTTCGGGGATGTTTACGCTGCCGTCGGCGTTGAGATTGTTTTCAAGGAACGCGATAAGCATTCTCGGCGGAGCGACAACGGTGTTATTAAGAGTATGAGCGAGGTAATTTCCGTTTTCGCCCTTAACTCTGATTTTAAGTCTTCTCGCCTGAGCGTCGGTAAGATTTGAGCAGGAGCCGACCTCAAAATACTTCTTCTGTCTTGGTGACCATGCTTCAACGTCAACGGATTTAACCTTTAAGTCTGCAAGGTCGCCCGAGCAGCATTCAAGAGTTCTTACGGGAATATCAAGCGTTCTGAAAAGGTCAACTGTGTTCTGCCAGAGCTGATCAAACCAGTAGCGCGATTCCTCGGGCTTGCAGACAACAACCATTTCCTGCTTTTCAAACTGATGAATTCTGTATACGCCTCTCTCCTCAATTCCGTGAGCGCCCTTTTCCTTTCTGAAACAGGGTGAATATGAAGTAAGAGTCAGAGGAAGTTGCTCTTCGGGAGTTATCGTATCTATAAACTTGCCTATCATTGAATGTTCGGAAGTTCCGATAAGATATAAGTCTTCGCCCTCGATTTTATACATCATAGCGTCCATTTCTTCAAAACTCATAACGCCGGTTACAACGTTACTTCTTATCATAAACGGAGGTATGCAATAGGTAAAGCCTTTGTTTATCATAAAATCGCGCGCGTATGAAAGAACAGCGCTGTGAAGTCTTGCGATATCACCCATAAGATAGTAAAAGCCCTCGCCCGAAACTTTTCCTGCCGCTTCTTTAT